>CAIXUF010000811.1 GCA_903922535.1 Candidatus Hydrogenedentota bacterium | reverse complement strand
TGCGTGCCCGGTGAAAAAGGAAGTCTACAAGGTGGCGGAACGCCACCATGTGGACGTGAAGGTCATCGCCAACGCGCCGATGTCTGTTCCCTCCGCAGCGTGGATTGAACTGGTGGTCGTCAGCGACGGGTTCGATGCGGCCGATGACTGGATCGTCGAGCACGTCAACCCGCGCGACATTGTCGTATCCGACGACATCCCTCTTGCCTCGCGCTGTCTCCAGAAGGGCGCCTGCGTGGTCAATGCCAGAGGCCGCGAGTTCACCGAGGCCGCCATCGGCGACGCTTTGGCAACCCGTGAAGTGATGTCACAGCTCCGGGAACACGGACTGGTAAGCGGCGGACCGGCCCCTTTTGAACAAAAGGACCGCTCCCGGTTTCTGGACCGTTTCGACGCCATCCTGCGGGCCGCGCTCCGGCAGCGATGATTTCGCGCTCAAGAAACGCAACCGGAAGCCGCGTCTGCGATGGGAACACCATGTTGAAAGGCATTCCCCGCCAATTCCCGGCAATGTTGACCAACAGCATGGAGGGCCTTATGATGGTGAAAAGGCTTGGATTCTTGACAGGAGTGCATCCAGAAGCATGACCTCCCCGCCCAAAGAGCAATACGACTGGAACACCCTGCGAAAGCTGTGGCACATGTCAGGATGCTGTGTCGTCCTGGTGCTTTTCTACCAATGGAAGGACGTGCGGGCGCCGTTTGGCGGGCCGGACGTCATGTTTATCATGGGATGGTTGGCCGCGGCGGGCGCGGTGGCCATCGACATCGTGCGTTTCTCCTCGCCGAAGAACAAGACCGCGCTTGAGTCTCATCCGTTGTACGGGAGCATGCTGCGGCCGGAAGAACGGCATCATTTCAACGCATCCACCTACATGGTGCTTTCGTCGGCGATCCTGGTCACCCTCTGGCGTTTCGGCCTGTGCCGTGAGGCGACACTGGTGGTGTCCATTGCCATGCTGGGCACCGCCGATCCCGCCGCCGCAGGGGTGCGACATATCGTCTCCCGCCGGGGTGTAGGCGGCGCAAAGGCGTATGGCGTTCTGGCGTTTGTGCTGGCCGGCGTTGCGGTCATGTGGCCGCTCTGCCACTGGCAGGGCGTTCCCTTGGGCCTTCCACGCATGGTGGCAATGGTGCTGGTCGCGGGACTGCTCGAAGCGCACACCGGTTGGGGTGTGCGGCTGCTCGCACCGCTCACGGAGCGCGTGCGGAGCGGCTTTCCCCCGCATGTGGTGCCCTGGCTGCGCCGACTATACCCCGATGACAATCTGCTCATTCCGCTCGCCATGGCCGGGCTGATGCAACTGCTGTAGCCTCCTTGGATCTGAACCTCTGCCGGATGGAATGTGTTACGATTATAAGTGTGAAGAGACTTGTCCGGGGATGTGCGCCCGGCTGTGGACGGAGGATGGCGAAATGCCGGTTTACACGTATCAAATCATCAACGAAGACGGTTCGGACGGACCGACCTTTGAAGTGTCGCACGGGATGAACGAGCCGCCCCTGACAGAGGATCCCGAGACGGGAAAGCCGGTGCGGCGCGTGTTTGCGGCCCCCCATGTGGCCGGTTGGGGCAATACCCGAATCGGCAAACAGATGACCAGCGACGACAACTGCGAACGGATGGGGTTCACCAAATACGTGCGCAACGGAAAAGGCAACTATGAAAGGCGCGCCGGGAAATTCGGACCGGAACGCCTTGGCGGGGGCTGAGGGGGGCTAGGGTCTGGGGTCTTGGGTCTGGGAAGGCAGCCCCATGGGGATGTCGGCAAAGATGCGGGAGTCCATACTCTTGAGGTCTGGGGAAACTTGCGGGGTGAAACCCATTCGGTCGAGCACATCGGCCCGCAAATCGAGGCCGGGCGCGATCTCTGTCAGCACCACCCCCCCGGGCCCGAGTTCGAACACGCACCGCTCGGTAATATAGAGGATCTTCTGGCCGTTCTCGCGGGCCATGCGTCCGCTGAACGTGATCTGCTCCACACGGTCCACGAACTTGGCCACCCTGCCCTCGGCGCGAATCTTCAGTTCTCCGTTCTCCACCGCAATGTCGGACCCGGCCGCGGAGAATTCCCCGCAGAAAACCACCCTCTTCGTGCCCTGCGTGATGTTGATGAACCCGCCGGACCCGATAATCTTCTGGCCGATCCTGCTCACATTCACGTTGCCTTCCCGGTCCACCTGCGCCATGCCAAGACAGGCCGCATCGAGCCCGCCACCGTCATAGAAATCGAACATGGCCGACTGGCTCACGAACGCGCTGGGATTCTTCGCCGGGCCGAAGTTCTTTCCACCCTGCGGCAAACCGCCAAGCACACCCAACTCAGTGTTGAGAATGAGCGTGCCGAGTATCCCCTCCTCATGGGCGACTTGGGCCACCCCCGTGGGAATGCCCACGCCCAGATTCACCTTGTCACCCGCATGCAATTCCAGACAGGCCCGGCGGCAAAGCACCTTCTCCATGCCCAGTGGCATGGGTTTGAATTCGCTCTCCAAGTCAACCCGCTCCTCGCCGGTGTAGCTTGGATCATGCTCCACAAACAGCGTGTGCGGGTGGGTCTTGCGCGAGCCTGCCACAACCACATAATCCACGAATATCCCCGGAATGGCCACGTCGTGCGGCTTGGCGGGGGTGTCCGAGATCCGCTCCACCTGGGCAATGACAAAGCCCCCCGAGTTCTTGACCGCCATGGCGCCCTCAAGACACTCCATGGGAATGGCCTCGTCCTCGATGGAGATGTTCCCTTCCGGGTCCGCCGTGGTGCCGCGGATAATGCCAACGTCGCCCTTGAACGCCCGGTAAAACAGCATTTCCGTGCCGTCAATGGTCACCACGCTGACAAGGTCCTCGCAGGCACGGGTGCGTTCATTGAGTTTGCCCCCTTCCAGGCGCGGGTCCACGAAGGTGCCCAGTCCCACGCGGGTGAGCAGTCCGGGCCTGCCTGCGGCAATATCCCTGTACAATTGGGCCATCACCCCCTGCGGCAGGTTGTAGGCCTCAATCTGGTTCAGCGCGACTATTTTCATCACCTCATGATTGAGGCCGAGATGCCCCGCGATCACCCGTTTCGTCATGCCCGGATAGGCAAAATGGTTCATCCCTTTGCGCTCGGTGCTGAAGGGGCCCAGCCCCGCCGCCCATACCACGGTCAGGTTCTTTGGGGATCCGGTCGCCTCATAGGCGCGGTAAAATGCCGGATATATCTCTTCGGAGGGCATCGGCACCACGAGCACGGTGGCTCCGTCGGGAATGCGGGCTACTGCCTCATCGGCACTGACAATCTGGGCCATGGTTACTGCTCCATTTCTTCGAGGAATTGGTTTGCGCGGCACCCCTGCGCATTCTTGGAAATCTTATAACAAGAGGGACTAAACCTGCCACCTCGTCACGGGCCACCCCTTCACGCACTATTCGCAGACGGAACCCGGAAGCCCCGCCATGACGGCATCAATGAAGTCCGGGGTGATTCCCGCCGTGTCCACCACGCTGTAGAACAGCCCCGCTGCCGCTTTGAACTCCCGGAGCGAGGCCAAGGCCTGCCGCAATTCCTCCCCGCTGGCATCGGGCACATTATAGCACAGTCCGCAGCGGCCGATGAGGTCGGTGGCCCATGCGGCGCGGTTGTCTTGAAGCATGGACATGGCGTGGATGCCAAAGCCCACCAGATCGCCATGTACAAAATGACGCCGGGTCAGATGCTCGATGTTGTACGCGACGATGTGCTCCGCACCCTCCTCGGGACGGCTGGAACCGACCTCCGTGCAGAACTTCACCTCGCGGCAGTACAGCTCAACAATGGTGTCGATACCCTTCGGCGTAACATTAAAGACTTCCTCCGCGTTCTTGTCCAACTCGTTCAGGCACCCTTCCGCCAGCTTCGCAACATCGGGGTCGTAGCTTTCCCCATTGTTTTCATGGGCAAGTCTCCAATCGTGGAGCGCGGTGTGGATGCTGGCGATGTCACAGGCGCCGGCGCGGTTCAGTTTCGCCGGAGCGCGCTGGATAAGGTCATAGTCGATCAGCAGTTCCTCCGGGAAAATGTCGCCCACGTATTTCACCGTCTTGTCGACCCGAACGGCGACCATATTGGTCAGGGGGGCGTCGACGGACACTATGCTGGGCACAAGCACCATGCGGCAGCCCCGCTTCCATGCGACGTACTTGGCCGTGTCGCAGCAGGAACCGCCGCCAAGCCCGACCACCACATCACACTGGGGAAGCCCGGCTTCGAGCCCGTCCACCGTGTCCAAGTCCATATCGGTGACCATGTGAACATGGTCCGGCTGCCACGGGCATTGCTCCTGCATGACCGCCCAGGGAATCTCCATGGTCATTACTGCCACGCGGCCGGGCAAGTTCTTCAATTCACGGACTATGCCCGCGCCGGACTGGATATTCGGTGCTTTGTACACGGGACTGCTCCTTGAGTTTCAATGTGCGGTAGTGGGCGAATAATCTGGTCATTGGATTGCGCGAAGTTTAGCATGGCGCGATATTGGCTCGCCAACACATTAATTGATCCTACAAAAGGCTGGCGATTTCAGGAAGAATCTTCCGAATCCATAAATGCCACGTGCTTTACGGAAAAGAATGGACACAAACCCGAATCACCTGCCGGATTAAGTCCATATCGTCCATGCCGTCCATAAGGTCCATAGAGTCCATGATTTTAACACGCCATGGCCGACCTAACTGCCGTTTCCAGGTCCATTGGAGATTCTATGGACACGGACTATGTTTCAAGTTGATGATTTATCCGCCTTCTGGCGGGTATACTCAAAGTGTCCTCACTGGAGATTCGCAGACATGCAGACACGGGCTCGAAAATGGGGAAGCGGCCTTGCGTTGTGTATTCCGGGAACCATGGCGAGCGAACTAGGTGTGACCGCTGGAAGCCGCGTGGATTTGAGCGTATACGGAGGCACACTGATGGTAAGGAGCTGACGCAAAATAACATTGTCATATATGCCATGATGGTGTATACTTGCATGCATGGATGCAGACGACCAGATCGCCCTTCGTTTTGCCCAGTTGGCGCCCACCTTCAATGAGCGATCATTGCGGCTTTTTGCGG
>CAIXUF010000810.1 GCA_903922535.1 Candidatus Hydrogenedentota bacterium | reverse complement strand
CCCAGGGTGTTTATATGTCACTACTCTAATAATAGGCGACACTTCTCATTTCATATTTATGTTGCTGATTTCTGTCGTGTGTGCGGGAAAGTGAGGTGAGAATGCGTGGCCGAAACACGGAAGGGGAACCGCACACTGCGCCTCCAGAAGCCATCGGACCGACGCACGGCGGCCACACCGCATGCAACGTGTTCAGAATCCAGACTCCGGAATCCAGAATCTGGAAACGGGACAGCGGTGTCCGCATATTGAACAGGAAGGTGGGCGCACTGCAGCCTCTATGTGTCCAGTTCTTGGGCGCATGCGGAGACAGTGCAACTTGGGGGCAATCCACTTGCACAGAAGAAACGGGGCGTGGAAACCCTTGGGTCTCCACGCCCCGTTGCATTTACGGGCTGTCTTTTGGGATTACTGTTTGGGGACGTGAATGATGGTGATATCCGGGTTGTTGTTGCCCCTCACGAAACGAATGAGGAGGGACTTGCCGGGTTCGGCATTGTCTTTCACAAGCTGCTGGAACTGGGCGGGGGTGGTGACGGGTTTCTGGGCCACCTCGGTGATGATGTCGCCCTGCATGAGGTGGGCCTCCTCGGCCGGGCTTCCGCCCTCTACATCCACCACGATGACCCCCTTGACGTCCTTGCCCATGCCCATCTTCTCCAGGATTTGCGGGTTGACTTCCTGCACCCTGAGCCCGAGAATCGGCTTTTCCGCGGCGCGCCGGTTTTCAACAACGTTGCGCTCCATGAGGTTGACGTCCACCTCGACAGTGTTTTTGTCCCTGAGCACCTCAAGCTTGACGGTGGTCCCGGGAGGGAACGCGGAGATCTTGCGCACCAGTTCGCTGGCGTTCTTGACGGGCTCGCCGTTGACTTTGCGGATGACGTCGTAGGTCTGTATGCCGGCCTTTGACGCGGGCGTGTCCGGTTGCACTTGCCGCACGACAGCACCGTCCTGATCGGGCAGGCCGAGCGTGTTCACATCGGAGTAGTTCTTGGCGTCGTCAATGGAGACGCCCAGGTAGCCGCGCGTAATCTTACCCTGCGAGATGAGCAGGGGAACGGTGTTCTTGGCGGTGTTAATCGGAATGGCGAAGCCGATGGAGTTGGCGCCCATCACGATGGCCGTGTTGATGCCGACAACCTCGCCGTCGATGTTGCAGAGCGGGCCGCCGCTGTTTCCGAGGTTGATGGCGGCGTCCGTCTGGATGAGATGCTGGAAGGTGAGCCCCTGCATGGTCAGACCGGCCAACCCTTCGCGCCCAAGCGCGCTGATGTGCCCAAAGGATGAGGAGCCCTCAAACCCGCGCGGGCTGCCGATGGCAATGGCGAATTCCCCCACCTTCACCTTGTCCGAGTCGCCGAGCGTCAGGGCAGGGAGCGCTTCGCCGGCCTCTATCTTGATGACCGCCAAATCCGTTTCAGGGTCCGTACCGACCACCTTTGCCGGGTATTCCTTGCCGCTCATCAAACGCACGGTGATTTCGTCGGCCTGCTCCACGACGTGATTATTGGTGATGATGTACCCCTGCGGGTCGTAGATGAAGCCGGACCCGGTCCCGCGCATGCGGGGCGCCGGTCCGCGCTGGCGCTCCTGCGGCGCGGGGATGTTGAAGAAGTGGAACAAATCGTCCATCTGTCCGGCGGCTTCGGCGTCCTGCTTCCCCTTCACGTCGATGTTCACCACCGCCGGGCGCAGCTTCTCGTGGAGGGCCACGTACTCGTTCTGGATCTGGTGCAGGAGATCCTGCTGGGCGAGGGCCGCGCTGGTGTACGCCAGCGCGCAGAACGCCAGCGCGACGGCGGCAAAGTGTCTGTTTCTCATGTCATGGCTCCTTGTTCATTTGTCGAGGCCGGACAGCGGCTGTATCGCATCGGACACACGCTGCCTGAGCGCCTCGCACAGATTGTTGTCTTCGATTTTCTTCCCGTTCATACGCACATAAAAAGAGTCGCGCACACGGCCGACGTCCGTCATGATGTGCGCGGCTTCAAAGTCAATGCCCATGCCCGAAAGGGCTGAGGCGATGTCGTAGAGCAAACCCGTCCGGTCGCCGGTGACAATGTCTATGACGGTGTCAAAGCGCGACGCGAAGTTGTCAATTTCAACGACGCCGCACACCGGAACGGCTGACGCCTGCAGCGCGAAAAGGCGGGTGCGGGAGCGGTGGACGAGGGAGGAGACGTCCTCGCCGGCCACGACAACCCGCCGAAGCACCGTCTTGACCGATTCGAACTCGCTGTCGGTGAGTGGACGGCGGTTCGCCGCGTCTTCCACGGTGAAGCAGTCCACGACCCACCCGTCCGCGCGGGTGAAAAGGGCGGCTCCCTGGACGTTGATCAGTTGGGAGGTGAAGGTGCCGGCTATTTCGGAGAAGAGACCGTGGCGGTCGCGGGTGCACACCGTCACCTCGCTCGTGCCCGTCTGGGCGTTGTTGATGCAGCGCAGGGACAGGCCCGCCGCGTGCGCCTCGTCGAGACAGTCCATGTGCACGGCTATCTGGTCGGGCGAATAGGCGAGCAGGTAGCGTTCACCAAGGGTTCTTAGGTAGTCCTCGATCTGGGCGTCCGTCCTGCCCGGGGCGGTCTCACGGATTTTGAGGGCCTTGGGAAGGTTCCAATAGTCGTCTATCGTCTCGTCGACACGGCCGGTCAGTATGCGCTCCGACTTGAGGAACAGTTTGAGGAGCAGCGCGCCCTTCCAGTCGTTCCACACATTTGGGCCCACGGCACTGAGGTCGGCAAAGGTGAGCAGGAGCAGCATGCGCAACTGGTCGTCCGTTTTGACAGACTGGGCAAAGGCGTTGACAATCTCCAGGTCGTCGGTGTCGCGGTAAAAGGCTATGTCGGACATGGCCATGTGGTTTTCGACCAGAAAGGCAATGCGCTGCCGGTCGTAATGGGAGAGGCCGATGCGGTTGCAGATAACGTTTGTGAGCCGGGTGCTTTCGGCGGTGTGCGTCTCACCCGCGGCCTTGCCCAGGTCGTGGAGCAGCACGGCGAGGACCAGGACCTGGGGGTCGCGGATGCGTTCGAGCGTGCGGTACAGCATTTTCCCGACATCGCCCTTCAGCCGGGGGATCTGCCCCAACGCCTCAACGGCGCGCAGGGTGTGCTCGTCCACGGGATAGCTGTGAAAGTCCTCATAGCGGAGGATGCCCTGGATTGCGCCGAATTCCGGCAGGTACGCGCCGAGCAGTCCCGTGCGGGCGACCTCGCGCAGGGCGCTTCCTGCTTGGAGGGGGCGGTTGCATATGGCGATGAAATAGCGGCGCACAACGTCGCTCTCGCGGAATTCATCATTGACGAGCGGGAGGCTGTTGGTCACCCAATGCGCTGCGGCCGCACTGAGCGGGACGGTGCGCCGTGCCGACTCCCAGAATATTTCCATCAGCCGGGTGGGGTTCTCGACAAACCAGTTCTTGTCGGAAGGATCCGCGCAAAGCTGGCAGTGATAGACCGAGAGGTGGGAACGGCCCGGCTGCCGCTGGTCAAACAGCGCGGCCATGGAGGGTTGATCGCATATGCGGGCGGCAATCTGGAGAAAGCCGCGGACTTTCACGGCGGCGGCGTAGTAATCCTCCATGAAGCGGCCCACTTCCTGGTTGGTCCCGGCTCCGTAACCGAAGACCCCGGCAATGTGCTTCTGCATGGCAAAGGTCAGGCGGTCTTCGGGGCGGCCCGTGTAGAAATGCAGCTCGTTCCGGATGCGCCAGATGAAATCGAGACCGTCCAGAAGGTCCAGATGTTCGAGGGGCGTGATATGGCCGAGTCGCAGCATGTCGTCCAGCGACATTTGGCCGTGGGCAAGAATGACCATCCAAAGTCCGGCGTGAAAATCGCGAAGCCCGCCGGCGTTTTCCTTGATGTCCGGTTCGAGGGCGTAGAGATCCTGGTGTTCCAGGGGCAGGTCCTGGGCGCGCTCCCGTCGGCGGACGTCCAGGAGCACCTGTGCCCGGGTCTTTTCGTTTATGTCCGAGAGGAGCAGCTTCAATCTGCCGAGGGTGGTGTTGTCGCCCAGCAGCAGGCGCGCCTGGGCGTAGGTGGTGAAGACGCGGGCGTCGTCGGCGGACAGTGCGGCCGCCTCGGTCACGCTGTGCAGGGAATATCCCGCATGAAATCCCACATCCCAGAAAAAGGGCATGAGGAAATTGTTGAGCGTCTCGATTTCCTTATCCAGGGCGTTGTCGAAAAGGAGGGACACATCCAGGTCCGACGCGGGACTCATCTCGGCGCGGCCGTAACCGCCGAGGGCACAGATGGCCACCCGGCTCATGAGAATGCTGGCGTTGCGGCTTCTGGCGAGGCCGAAATAGACGGCGGCCTTGACCACGCTGTCACACAGGGCAGTGAGGTTGCGCAGGACATTGGAACCCGACTCGCCGGATGCGTGCTTTTGGCGGATCTTGTTGCGTTCTGTCCCGATGTGGGCGCGCACCACGGAGACACACTCCCCGTAGGTGACTTTGCGAAAGGAAACAGGGTCTCCATGG
>CAIXUF010000809.1 GCA_903922535.1 Candidatus Hydrogenedentota bacterium | reverse complement strand
GTGGGCGCTTTCGAGCGCGGGGATGATGCCTTCCAGACAACTGAGCAACTGGAATGCGTCCAGGGCTTCTTGATCGATTGCGTAGGTGTATTCAACGCGGCCGCTGGTGAAGAGCAGGGCGTGCTCCGGCCCGACGCTGGCGTAGTCCAGCCCGGCGGAAACGCTGTGCGTCTCGCCGATCTGGCCGTCCTCGTCCTGCAGCACGTAGCTCATGGCGCCCTGGAGCATGCCGAGTGAGCCGCCGGCAAATCTCGCGGCGTGCATGCCGGGCACGATGGCGGTGCCGCCAGCCTCCACGCCGACCATGGCAACGTCGGTGTCGCCGAGGAACTCGTAGAAGAGGCCCATGGCGTTCGAGCCGCCGCCGACGCAGGCGATGAGCATTTCGGGAAGACGGCCCTGCGCTTCAAGAATCTGGGCGCGCGCCTCGCGGCCGATGACACTCTGGAAGTCGCGGGTGATCATGGGGAAGGGATGGGGACCGTGGACCGTGCCGAGGACGTAGTGCGTGTTGTGGACGTGGGTGACCCAGTCGCGCATAGCCTCGTTGATGGCGTCCTTGAGCGTTTTGGAGCCGGAATCGACACCTATGACGCGCGCGCCCAAGAGGCGCATGCGGAAGACGTTGAGTTTCTGGCGTTCAATGTCCTCGGTGCCCATGTACACGTCGCAGTCGAGGCCGAGCAGTGCGGATGCGGTGGCGGTGGCCACGCCGTGCTGGCCCGCGCCGGTCTCGGCGATTACGCGCGGCTTGCCCATGCGTTTGGCGAGGAGGCACTGGCCGAGGGCGTTGTTTATCTTGTGCGCGCCCGTGTGGGCGAGGTCTTCGCGCTTGAGATAGATGCGCGCCCCGCCCAGATGCTCCGTCAGGCGGTCGGCGCGGTAGAGCGGCGTGGGGCGCCCGACGTAGGTGCGCTGGCGTTCGACGAGGTCGCTGATGAACGCGGGATCGGCCATCGCGGAGCGGTAGGCGGCCTCCAGCTCGTCCAGGGCGAACACGAGCGTTTCGGGAACGTAGCGTCCGCCGAAGCGCCCGTAGCGGCCGTGGGCATCAGGCCAGGGATGCTTTACGGACGTTGTAGACAAAGGTTCGTATTCTTTCATGGCTCTTCTTTCCGGGGGCCTGTTCCACGCCGCCCGACACATCGACGGCCCAGGGGCGCACGCGTTGAATGGCTTCTCCCACGTTTTCAGGTGTCAATCCGCCGGCGAGGATGATCTTCTTGCCGGTTTGGATGGCGCGAAGCGCGGCATTCCAGTCGGCGTACTGGCCGGTGCCGCCGTGCTCGCCGGTCACGTGGGCGTCCAGCAGCAGCGTTGTTCCGGGCCATTGGGTGAATTCGGCGGCGCTGGCAATCGCGGTTGGACGGATGGCCTTGTAGGCGCGCGGTCCGGCGGCTGCACAGTACCCGGGGGGCTCGTCGCCGTGAAGCTGGACGCGGTCGAGAAAGGTCAGAAATTCCTGAACACGTTCAAGTGGCTCATTAACCACCACGCCGACGGTGACCACATAGGCGGGGAGTTTCACAATAATCTTCTTGACGGCGTCCACGTCAACATAACGGTTGCGCTTCGCGGCTTCCGGCGCAAGGACAAAGCCAAGCGCATCCGCGCCGCCGTCACAGGCGGCCAGCGCGTCGTCCAGGTTTGTTATTCCGCATATCTTAATCTTGGTCATTGCCGAGCAGTTCCTGAATCTTGCCGCGGATGTTTCCGCTGCTGAGGATGGATTCGCCCACCAGAATGGCGTCCACGCCGCCGTCCTCCAGCGTTTTCACGTCGCGGCGGGTGTGTATGCCGCTTTCGCTGACCAGCGTGTGGCCGCCGGAGACGCGTTTCTTGAGCCGCAGCGTGGTGCCGAGGTCGATTTCGAGCGTGTCGAGGTCGCGGTTGTTGATTCCGATGATGTTTGCGCCGGAGTCGATGGCGCGCAGGATTTCGTCTTCCGTGTGCGTTTCCACAAGGGCTGAAATGCCGAGCTTGCGGCAGACCGTTCGAAACGAGCGCAGTTCCTCGTCGCTCAGAATGCGGACGATGAGCAGGACGGCGGCCGCCCCGGCCGCGCGGGCCTCGTAGATCTGGTAGGGGTCGATGATGAATTCCTTGCGAAGGCAGGGGAGCTTGGTGTGCGTGTGCGCTTTGTAGAGGTCGTCCATGCTGCCGCCGAAGAACTTGTGATCGGTGAGGACAGAAACGGCGCGTGCGCCGCTTTGCTCGTAGAGGGTGGCCAGGTGGGCGACGTCCATGTCGGGCAGAATGTCCCCTTTGGACGGGGATTTGCGCTTGACCTCCGCAATGAGGCTGATGCCGTCCCGGCGGAGCGCGCCGCGAAAGTCGCGCGGGGCGGGAAGGGTTTCGATGCGCTCCTCCAGTTGCTGGAGCGGCACCGTCTGCTTGCGCGCCTCGACTTCTATGCGTTTATGTGCGACGATGGCGTCGAGAATCATGGATTGTTTCCGTGTGTCAGGGTCGTGGGGACGACTGCCGGGTAAATTGGATCAGTGATTCCAGCTTGGCCAGTGCGCGTCCGGAGTCGAGGGACTCTTCGGCGGCGCGTAGGCCATCTTCAATTGTGCGGGCGCGCTCTCCGGCCACAATGGCCGGGGCCGCGTTCAAAACAACGATATCGCGGCACGGGCCGCGCTCTCCTTCCAGAACACGCCGCAGGATGCGCGCATTCTCGTCGGCTTCGCCTCCGAGAACGGCCTCGCGCGGCGCGGGGGAGATGCCGTATTCCTCGGGCCGGACTTCATAGACGCGCACAGCGCCGTCCACCGCCTCCGCCACCACCGTCGGCCCGGCAAGGCTGATTTCGTCCATGCCGTCACGGCTGGACACCACGTAGGCGTGGCGCACACCCAAACGCATAAGAACGCCCGCAATGGGTTCGACGAGGGCGGGATCAAAGATGCCCATGACCTGGCCGTCGGCTTCGGCGGGATTGGCGAGGGGCCCGAGCAGGTTGAACAGGGTCCGGGTGCGCAACTCGGCACGCACCGGCGCGACATGTTTCATGGCGCCATGGAGGTTTCGGGCAAAGAGGAAGCCGATACCGATTTCGTCTATGCAACGGCCGACCTGTTCGGGGGCAAGGTCGAGCGCCAAGCCGAGCGCCTCCAGCACGTCGGCGCTGCCGCATTTGCTGGTGGCGCTGCGGTTGCCGTGCTTGGCCACGCCCACCCCGGCGCCGGCCACGACGAAGGCGGCCGTGGTGGAGATGTTGAAGGTGCCCGAATTGTCGCCGCCAGTGCCGCAGGTGTCCACCAACGGTCGGCGGGTGGTCGGGACCTTTGTTGCGAATTGGCGCATGGTTTCGGCAAAACCGGTGATCTCATCGACCGTTTCGCCCTTCATGCGCAGGCCGATCAGGAATCCACCCATCTGCGCCGCGGTCGCCGTGCCGGACATCAGGCACGACATGGCCTCAGCCGCCTGTTCGCGGGTCAGGTCTACTCGCTTGGTGACTAGCGCTATGGCGTCCTGAATGTTCATGCAAGTTTCCGAAAGGAGGGCGGGGGGAAAGAATGCGCCTCTATCCTACATGGCCGTCCTGAAAGCGCGACTCTAGCAACCCCCCGCCTGTCGAGTCAAGATAACAAAGGCTTTGACCTATATTGCCCGGCGGCGTGCGCCGGTGCGGCGGTTGGCATATTTCGTTTTTCTATGGTATTGTGGTTGCAGAAAAACGGGGTAATCATGTGGCGTTTCGTCCATTTATCTGATCTTCATCTGGCCAGCGAACGCGATGGCGAGTGGAACAACCGTTTTCTTTGCAGCATGATGGGGGACGTCATGGATTGCCTGCGCGGTGACTTGCAGGCGTTGCGGCCGGATTTCCTGTTGATTACCGGAGATGTGGTGAGCACCCAGACGCGGGAGGCGATGCTGACGGCGCGGGGGATGCTGGACCGGATTGGCATTCCGTATTATCCGATGGGCGGGAACCATGATTTTGTGCTGCCGGAGTCGCGGGCATGGTTCGTGGAGGTTTTCGGCGACATTCTTCCAGAGCCGCGGAGCTATTACACGTTTGTGCACAAGGGCGTGCGGTTTTGCGCGTTGGACGCGTGGTGGTGCTGGCCGGACGGCAGTCTTCGGCCGGAGGGGCCGCAGGTGGCCGTTGACAGCATTGATGAAAGCCTGAAAGGGCTCTATTGGGCGCTGCCGGAAGAACAGATGGTGTGGCTGGAGGGTGTCCTGTCAGGGGATTCCGCAACACCGACGGTTATCGCCGTGCATTATCCTGTTGTGGCGGTGCCCAAACGGCTGCGGAAACCCGGTTTTCGGGACGGCGGGTCGCTGGAGAACGGCGCCGAGTTGATGGTTCTTCTGGCGCGGCATGCGCAGGTGCGCGCGGTGTTTACGGGGCATGTGCATGCCAACTTTATTGAGACTTGGGACATGGTCACGCATGTGACCACGGGGGGACTGCCCGAATATCCCGTGGAGTACCGTGTGATCGAGGTGTCTGAGGAGGGGATGAAGGTGCGGACACGGGGGTTGAGTGATCCGTCGTTTGCAAAGCGGTCGCTTATTCCGGGCCATGGCTATACGGCGGGAACGGCGGGGGATAGGGCTGCGGTGATTCGGCTGGGGTAGCATATTTGCATGCGTTTGACCCTACCGGGGTGATTTGTTCGCGTCATGGAATGCATGGACTTGATGGACGATATGGACCGAATGGACGATATGGACTTGCACGCGACAGAGAACGGGGACATGCATTCCCATGGTCGACAATGCCCATGACGTAGCGGTCGTTGGACGGTTTCCGGCAATCACCCTGGTTGATGCGATCAGCGGGTCATTTCGAGGACTATGACCATTTCCCCTTCATTCATTTTGAGTCCGCCGATGCGGACCATCTTGCCGGTGCAGACGACCATGCAGGACTGAACGGCTTTGCGGGGGGGGGTGACGGGGGATGTGGGGGGGAGTTCGACGGTGATGTCGATGTGGGCG
>CAIXUF010000808.1 GCA_903922535.1 Candidatus Hydrogenedentota bacterium | reverse complement strand
CTCAACCTCATCAAGAAAAACGAAAGACCACAGGTCTCACAGCGCCAGAAACGGATCCTCGCGGCCCTCGACACCGCATTTCTCGAAGAATTGCTGGGAATTTAGATGCGTTTGCCCTGTTCCCCCGTGTCGCATTCCCCCGGGCCAGTCCCCAAGACGACCTCCCTCACGCGCTTGCCGGGTGGGAATCTTTACCAGAACCTTACCCGCACTATGCCCGCACTTTGTCTTCCCATGGTACGCTCGATATGTGGTTGAAATGTCGGCAATTCGCCGACAGTCATCACACAGGAGACAAAACAGATGAAACGCATCGTCGTTCTTGAAGTTCTATCGGTTTCACTCATGCTGATGGGGGGCATCGCTTCTCCGGCATATGCGGAGCATTTCTTGGGGATAACCATCCATACCCCGAACATCATTGTTCAGCCAGAGCCGGTGATCGTTCAGCCGCCGCCGGTGGTAGTCGTCCAGCCGCAACAGGTCTATGTTCAGCCGCCGGTAATGGTTGCGCCACCGCAACCCGTCTATGTCCAGCCGCCGGTGGTGGTTGCCCCGCCGCAACCCGTTTACGTGCAACCGCAACCGGTCATTGTCCAGCCACAGCCGGTGGTCGTGGTCCAGCCGCAGCCAGTGATTGTGGAGCCCTATGCTGTAATGGAGGGGGGCGTCAGCATTCTGGTCGATCCGGAAGACTATTATTACTCGGACCGGGGAGCCTACTATCACCATCACTATCTGTCCGACCGTGATGTGGTGGTGACAACGGTGCCGTCACAATACCATTTCCTGCACAGCAGAATTGATATCGGCACGGTTCCCCAGAAGCATTTTCACCATCAGGATCGTAATCACCCGGTACTGCGCGCGTTGGGGCTGGAGAAAAGGGACAAACGGGACAGGTAACCGCGTCCGGTAATCCGCACGCAGAGAAACTCCGATGAAGCCGGTTGGGAATTCAACCTCTGATGCGTCCATAAGAAACAGCCCTGCAAACCCGCTGAGAGCTTCGAGTCCCCCAGGGCTTGCGCAGGAAAGACCGCTTCCCCGAACGCGAACATTTGGTCAACACGGCGCTGCTCAAGAGCGAAATTCCGGGACCGGCCTTTGGAATCAGAAGGCTTCGGTCGTACAATGGGCAGGGAAAACATGTGAACGGCGGAATCACTTCGAATGAGGATGTGTCCTGTGAGAGTGATTGCATTATCGGCGCTTCTGATGGGCATCGCCGGTCTCGCGTCGGCGGACACCGCCCAACCGGACAACCAATGGCGGGGCTTTGCCGCGCGGGATGAAATCCGTCCCTGTTTTGAGGAGCTTCCGGGCGGGCACCTGCGCATTGCCACGGACACCCGGGAAGGATTGGACGGCCACTGGGCCCGCGTTTTCCCCGTCGAGGGCGGAAAGTGGTACCGGTTTCAGGCGTGGCGCCGCGCCGGGGGTGTCCCGGTCGCCCGCCGCAGCGTGCTCGCGCGTGTGCTTTGGCGCGACAGCCAGGGGAATCCGGTCCGCCATGACGTTCCCGGCGCCGCCAGTTTTGCGCCCGGCATCCCGCCCCAATCCGAGCCCGAGTATCCAAACGATCAACCTGCCGACGCTTCCGGCTGGGTCGAGTTGAGCGGTGTCTACCAGGTGCCGACGCAAGCCTCACAGGCCATCGTGGAACTGCATCTGCGCTGGGCGGCCAACGCCTCGGTGGAATGGCGCGATGTCACACTCAGCCCGGTGGACCCGCCGTCCTCCCGCAAGGTCCGGATCGCCGCCGTGCATTATCTGCCCCACGGCGGGGCCTCCGCCATGGACAGTTGCCGGCAGTTCGCGCCGTTGATCGAAGAGGCGGCGCGCCAGAAGGCCGACCTGGTCGTGTTGCCCGAAACCATCACCGCCACGGGCAACGGCGTGTCCTATCTGGACGCGGCCGAACCCATACCCGGCCCCGCAAGCGATTACTTCGCCGGGCAGGCGCGTGAATACGGAATGCACCTCGTGGCGGGCCTCGTGGAGCGCGACGGGCATCTCATCTACAACACCGCCGTGCTGCTCGGTCCCGACGGCGCGCTCATCGGCAAGTACCGCAAGGTCTCCCTGCCGCGTACCGAGATTGAGGCTGGCGTTGCTCCGGGGTCTGAGTATCCGGTGTTCACCACCAAACTCGGCCGCATCGGGATCATGATCTGCTACGATGGATTCTTTCCCGAACCCGCCCGCCGCTTGGCCATCGGCGGCGCGGAGATCATCGCGTTCCCCGTGGCCGGCTGCAATCCGCTGCTCGCCGCCGCGCGGGCCTGCGAGAACCACGTCTACATTGCCAGCAGCACCTATGCCGACACCTCGCTCAACTGGATGATCACCGGCATCTACGATCAGGAGGGCCGCGTCATCGCCCAAGCGAAGGAGTGGGGCACCCTTGCCGTCGCCGAGGTGGATCTCAACCGGCGGCTTTACTGGCCGAGCCTGGGCGATTTCAAATCCGAGAATCCAAGACACCGGCCCGTGGGGTTGGGCGATTAAGGTGTAAACATACTGTTGTGGGTCAATTCAGTCCCGCAACTTTGGCGGTCTCTTTAAGGTCGCCCATCCAGTTGACAAGGGTGGGACAGCGGTCAAAACGGCGGCCCTTTAGCCACGTGGACTGAATATGCCAGGTCAACGGTTCTCCGCGTTCCGCCCTCAGGATCACCCGGTGCTCATCGGGCAGATCTTCCGTGCGCAGCATCAATAATCTTGGATACACAACACCCAGGCCTATCCACCCGATGGCGGGATCCTGAATGCCCCAGTTGGCCATGACGCCCGCATCCTTGTCCACAGTGAAGAGTTCCTGGTTCAGCTTGCGAATGCCAATACCCGCTTCCAGCGTGTCACCCGCATTTCCGCCCTCAATGGTGACCTGGACGGGCGAGTCTTTCCGGTTCTTCAACGCACCGCATTTGAAACGCACGGTATAGGGCGCGGCCTCCGGCCCCACCTTCTCCGCGGTGAGTTCGACGGACACGGCGTCCCGGCTCTCATCGAGCAGGCGTTTGGACCACACAATGGGCCCTGCCCCTTTGGGGCTGTACACCGGCCAGGCTTTCCCATTGACATACAGCGTGAGCCCCCCCAGCCCGCAGGTGTCGTTCACATTCAGGGCATCCATGCCCCAGTTCTGTTCACTGTGATAACTTTCGCCGGCTTTTATGGCGGGATAGATGAGTTGAGCCCGCTTCTTTCCAAAGAAATCGAACTGGCCCCAGTAGCAACGATAGGCGGCCTGTTCCGATTCCCAGCCGATGTTGGGCGGCACCCAATCCTGCGCCCAGGCCACATGCGGGTGATCATACTTGGCCACAAGGCCCGCACGGAAGGCGGCAAAATCGGGAGGCGCGCCGACGAGTGTGAATTCCCTTTCCACGGCCGCGCGCATCCCTTCCACATCGCCCAGGGACCGGGCAGCGTCGAAGTCTTTCCAGAAGGCGGGGGCGGGATGCTTTGCGCGCAGCAAAGCAATCAGGGAGTCTTTCAGCAGGTCCAGGTAGAAGCGCCACGTTTCATTGCTGTTGAGCAGGCGCAGTCGCTGATCCACGGGCAATTGCGGCAGATCGAATCCCGACGCCAGCAGCACCTCCAGTGCGGTCTTGTCCTTTGCCCCGGCGCTGTCGAGGGCCTGGCGGAGCCGGTTGTCCAGTTGGAACAGCCTGGCGGGAAGCGTGTCCAGCAACGGTTTCATGATTCCATTCAACGCCTCGAACGTGTAGGGGATATCCCGTGCCGTTCCGGCGCCGGCCTTCCATTCCTCGTCCGCTTTCCCGTCCATGTTCAGGTCGAGCGACCAGGTGTCCAGATAGCCGTCGCCGTCGGTGTCGTGGTAGTCATAGCGCATGTCGGGAATGCGGTCGTAATCGTAGTCCACCAGAAGCCAGGCATGGTCCGCGCCGAAGAGGTGCACGCGCTGATCCGTGTCCGAGTAATACACGTGTATCGGGGTGGTGGATTCCTGGTCCACTTCATAGCGCTTGTTCACAGGGCCGCAGCTTGGACCGCCAATCTGCTTGAAGTACTCATTTCCCTTTGCAATGATGCCTTCCCACCGCTCCTGCGGATCATGGAACGACTTGCCGTCAAAGGCCTCCCCGTCGCAGTTGAAATCATTTTCATCCCAAGTGAGCATGCAGTCGGCCCAGGGCAGCGTGAGCGCGTAGTGCGGCGCTTCCTTGTAGGACAGAAAGGCGCCGGCGGGGATGCCGCGCAGCACGCGTTTGTCGCCCAGTTTGGGATCAAGCAGCGTGTTTGCCGGGGCGTGAGCGCTGATGGACACGTCAAAATCACGGGGGGAATCCGGCGTGGCGTCATTGTCCGCGTCGAAGCTGTAACGCAGGTTCTGGATGACATCGCCCTGTCCCTCGATGCGGATGACTTCCTCGGTGACGCCGTCGCCGTCCTTGTCATAGAAGCAAAAGGGATTCTCCCAGCCGGGGTGCCATTCCGGATCGTCAAGGCCGATGACGTAGGCGCAGAAGGTTTCATCGCCGCCGAAATGGCTGCGCGTCTGGCAGTCGTCCTGCCGGTAGGTGTACCCGACGTCGTGCCAGAGAAGATTGTCGTCGCCGGTATCCTCCCCCCACCAGCAGGTCAGCTTGTCCTTCATCCATCCAACGAAATAGATCCCCATTTCATCCACGTCGCCGTCACCGTCCGTGTCCCTGTAATCTATCACGGAATCCACCGTGCCGTCGGCTTTCCAGTCCGCAATGTAGAGGTCATTGTTCAGGTCCGGTTCCTCGCCAAAACGCAGGTCGCCGCCTTGATCAATCACACGCACCAGCAGCGGCTGCATCTCCTTCGGGTGGCGCGGGTCCGTGTCGATGAACCAGACCTCCTCCGGTTTGCCGTCGTTGTCGCGGTCCACATAGTGCCGCTTGCCGGGCGCATCATTCAGCACCTTGGCGCGCATCTCCGGGTCGAGCCGGGCGGCATCGCCGAATACGCGCTCGAAAAGCTTTTGCCGTTCCTCTGCATCCGTTGCGGAAGCGTTGCCAACGAAAACAAGCAGGAAGAGAAGCAGGAAGGACACCTTTTTCATGAGCCAACCCTTTGCGGTTTCGCCGTGCCGGCACAGTGACCATACCCTAACGCCTCCGATGTTACATACACAAGCCCCGCACGGTCAAAACCCCGTGTGGAGTCCCCAATCGCCAGGTAAGGATAGACCGTTTGTCGAGACATGATTATCCAGACTTCGTTTCACCCGTCTTTGTGTTGCCGCGATTCACGCGCACGCGCCAGCGATAGGCACAGGCCGTTCACTATGTGCTCGTTGCCGCGCCAGGTCCCGCAGGGACCAATGTATATAGCCGCGAGGTGAAACCTCCGGAAGACGGCCAGAAACACCGACGAACCCCGAATGGGGTTCAATGTGAAAAAGTCTCGTGTTTGACTCGTCCTCCGCATTCAACCCAAAGGGTTGGAGAACGGGGCATGCACACTGCGTCACCGGAGGTTTCACCTCGCGGTTATTCACATTCGTTCCCTGCGGGAACCAGAACAGATTTGCATGTTGCTCTGTCACCCAACGTGGAGTGCGGCGGCAACAACGCCGCTTTGGCTGCCGTCAGCGCCTGCCAGCCCACCGCCACTTCGTGCTCGTCACACACCTTGACTGTGTCCGTCTTGAACCCGTACCTGGTTTGTATCTGGACGGTCGTGGCGGTCCGCTAGAACCACGCCGACGATAGCGACCCGTTACGGCCGCCGCCCGGCCAAGGCAAGGAGTGCCATCACGCTCAGCGCGCCAAGAAACAGGCTGCCCAGCGAGTCCTTCAACCCATCGAAACCGAAAGCACCCTTGCCGCCGGAGCAGCCCGTGCAGCCACCGCCGCCGCCTTCACCCTCACCCTCGCCTTCGACCACCGCCGCCTCAGTGCGGCTGATCAGACCGTCGCCGCTCGAATCCATCGCGTTGAACACCGCCTGCGTCAGGCCCGGCAGGGCGGCCAGCGCCTCGGCAAAACTGATCTGACCGTCGCCGTTTGTATCCACCGTATCGAAGCTTGCCGTGAGCAGGTCCTGCAATTGCGCTTCTGTTGGTGGGGTGCTCTCACCTTCACCCTCACCCTCCGCCGGTTCCCCTTCTCCCTCCGCAGTCAGCGACGTAAACGTCGCCGCCAGGGAGGTCGTGTTGCCCGCCGTGATCGCCGCCGTCTTGTCCGTCGGCTTCGTCCAGCCGGTCGCGCCCTTGAAAGTCACCGTCACGTTGCCAGCGGCGATGTTGCCGACCGTGGCGCCGCTGTTGTTCCACGTTGCGCCACTGTCGATGCTCCACTGCGCGCCCGCCGTAGCCGCGGCCGCAGGCAACAGCGTCACTTTCAGCGAGCCCGGCATGATGTCATCCACGAACTCCGCGAACCACCCACGCGACTGCCCGCCGATGGTGGAGAAGTAGCCCCCGGCGTACACCGTCGTTCCCGACACGGCCAATGCATAGACCGAGTTGGGTGAACCGTCGTTCGCGTACGGGTTCCAGGCGGTCGCAAGGCCCGTTCCGGCGTCGAGCGCGGCAATGTAATTCTGCGGCTGCCCGCCGATAGTCGTGAACCCGCCCCCGGCGTACACCGTCGTCCCCGACACCGCCAAGGCGTCAACACTATTATCGGAGTAAAGACCGCCCCCGGCGTTGGGGTTCCAGGCGGTCGCGAGGCCCGTTTCGGTGTCGAGCGCGGCGATGTTGTTCCGCGGCTGCCCGCCGATGCTCGTGAACGCGCCCCCGGCGTACACCGTCGTCCCCGACACCGCCAAGACACCGACGGTGGGGAGTTGGTTGAATCCGCCGCCGCCCGCGTTGGGGTTCCAGGTGGTCGCGAGGCCCGTTTCGGTGTCGAGCGCGGCGATGTTGTTCCGCGGCTGCCCGCCGATGCTCGTGAAGCCGCCCCCGGCGTACACCGTTGTTCCCGACACCGCCAAGGCGTGGACGCTGGGTGTACCATTGAGGAGGACCGCGTTAGGATTCGAGGTGGTCGCGAGGCCCATCCCTGTATCCAGCGCGGCGATGCAGTTCCGCGGCTGCCCGCCAATGGACGTGAAGTAGCCCCCGACGTACACCGTCGTCCCAGACACCGCCAAGGCGAGGACTGAGTTGTCCGCGTTGGGATTCCAAGCACTTGCGAGGCCCGTCCCGGTGTCGAGCGCGGCGATGTGGTTCCGCGTCTGCCCGCCGATGGAGGTGAAATTGCCCCCGGCGTACACCGTCGTCCCAGACACCGCCAAAGCGGAGACCGTGCAAAATGGTCCGCTTGATATGGCGTTGGGGTTCCAGGTGGTTGCGAGGCCCGTCCCGGTGTCGAGCGCGGCGATGCAGTTCCGCGTCTGCCCGCCGACGGAATTGAAGTCGCCCCCGACGTACACCATCGTCCCCCGCACTGCCAAGGTGAAGACACGGTCGTTCGCGTTGGGATCCCAAGCCTTCGCGAGGCCCGTTCCGGCATCGAGTGCGGCGATGTTGTTCCGCGTCTGTCCGCCGATGGTCGAAAAGCCACCCCCGGCGTACACCGTCGTTCCCGACACCGACAAGGTGTAGACATTGGAGTCCGCGTTGGGATTCCAGGCGTTGGCGAGGCCCGTTCCGGCATCGAGCGCGGCGACGTGGTTCCGCGTCTGTCCGCCGATGGTCGAAAAGCCACCCCCGGCGTACACCGTTGTGCCCGACACCGCCAAGGTGGAGACACCGTCGTTCGCGTTGGGATCCCAAGCCGTCGCGAGACCCGTTTCGGCGTCGAGCGCGGCGATGTAGTTCCGCGTCTGCCCGCCGATAGTCGTGAATCCGCCCCCGGCGTACACCGTCGTGCCCGACACCGCCAGGGCACCGACGGTGGTATAGTAGGTGCCGCCCCCCGCGTTGGGGTTCCAGGCGGTCGCGAGGCCCGTCGTGGCATCGAGCGCGGCGATGTGGTTCCGCGTCTGCCCGCCGATAGTCGTAAATCCGCCCCCGGCGTACACCGTCGTTCCCGACACAGCCAAGATGTCAACACTATTATTGGAGTAAAGATCGCCCCCGGCGTGGGGGTTCCAGGCGGTCGCGAGGCCCGTCCCCGAATCCAGCGCGGCGATGTAGTTCCGCGTTTGCCCGCCGATGCTCGTGAAATAGCCCCCGGCGTACACCGTCGTCCCCGATACCGCCAAGGCGTAGACGTCGCCGTCCGCGTTGGGGTTCCAGGTGGGGTCCGCGGTTCCATCGGACAGGATGTGAGCGATGTTATTCCGCGCCACGGTTCCGACTTGCGTGAATGTGCCTCCGATATACCAGCCGCCAACGTCATCGGGCACACTGGCACGGACCTCTCCGTTCACCTTGGGATAGACGCCCACGGGCGCACCCGTGCCGGCGTCAACGGGCACGCCATGGCCCGTACACGGTCCCACGTAAGTGAATATGCCCCCGATATAGGTCGTGACGGGCGTCGTGACGATAGCGTCCACCCACCCGTTCGTCACCCACGTGTCCTCGCGCGGCGTGTTGCTGGGTCCGGCGAACGCGCCCTCATTGGGCCACAAGAGGACCAGGAAAAGGGCGGCGGCAAGTCCGGCCGCGATGCGGGTTGAAACGCTCTGTTTACGGATCATGTTAAGCACCTCAGATTCCTTTCGCTGCTGTTTCGGACCTTTCGCTGTAAGTTTCGGGAGGTTCGCGTAAACCCCCTGCGTTGTTCATTTGCGCTTCGATTCTATAGCATCGCCCTTCCCGCGTTCCAAGCCGCGCCCGTTTCCCGCAGCTCTTTTGCCCTTCGCTCTTTGCCCTTCACCCTTCGCCCTTCGCGCCTGTACCTTGCCCCGGCTCCTTGCTATGATTACGGGGAGGAACCGCATCACATGTGGATATCGGCACAGCTACTGATCGCCTGCATCGGCGCCGCAAACTGGCAACATCCCGCCGGGATGGTCAACCAACAAACGATCGTGGAGATCCGCGACAAGGACACGTCCCAGCCATGGGCCGCGCATCTGATTGAGAACCAGAAGAAAGGCGCGGAGACGTGGCTGAACACGCCGCCCGAAAAGCTGCACGAGGTGTTCCCCACAACCTGCGGCAATGTGTACCACAACTTCTCGTGTCCCGACGACCGCACCCGGCTGCACTTTGATCCGTTTAACCCCCGGTCGTTTCACTGCGCCACCTGCGGCAGGGATTTCGCGCCGGACACCGACGCGGGCATCTACACCCCCGCCGACCGTTATCATGGAACCATGTACGACGGCTGGAAGTGCCTCTTCTATCTCTCGGCGTCCTCCACGGCGGCAAACCTGGCGCTCCTCGGCCGGGTGGAGCAAAATGAGGCCCTGCAAAAGAAGGCGACGGAACTGCTGCTGCTGTTCGCCGACACGATCCGCAACCTGCCGACCGACCGAAAAGGCGAAGGCCAGCAATCGCGCATCCTCACCTACCACCGCGAGGGTGACAGCGCCGTCCTGTACGAACTCGCCCTCGCGTATGAGCTTGCGCGCGGCGTCATGAGCGCGGAGGAGCGGGCGCGCGTGGAGAAAGACGTTCTGACGCGGATGCTCGAAGACGAGATGCTCGAACCGATTTACACCTACAACCACAACAACCTCTATCAGTGGCACCGGGCCATTCTCCAGACCGCCGCGGCGCTCGAACGTGACGACCTCGTCGATTGGGCGTGCGGGTACGGCGAATTCACGCCGGAGAAACAGCCCGATCACCACAGCCTGCGCAAACTCATCGCCGAACACTTCAAACCCGACGGGGCCTATTGGGAGTTGTGCTCGGGCTACCACCTCTATCCGCTCAACGCATTCTGCGAGGACGCCGTGCTCCTGCGCAATCTCTCCAAAATGGACCCGGCCCGCTTTCCTGAAAAGGACTACGACCTCACTTCACCGGACAACGCCGGGGCAAAGGTTATCAAGAACGCGCTCGAATGGTTCGTGTCCATGGCCATGCCGGATCGGACCATGGTCACCGTTGGCGACTCGATGGCGCCCTGGGCGGGCATGCAGGAGTACGCGTCCACGGCGGAGATTGGCTACAGGTATTTTGACGTGCGCGCCGTCGGTGATTACGAATCGCTCCGGAAGGGGAACCGAAGCATGTCGGGGCTGTTGTACGGCGCACCGGAGATCAATCAGCAGCCGACGCCCTTCACGTCCTCCTTTCTCTCAAGCGGCTGGGTGTCGCTGCGCAGCGAATGGGAAGGCAACCGGATCTGGGTGGGGCTCAACGCGCTGTTGCCCGGCGGCGGGCACCAGCACGCGGACCGCCTGACGCTGACACTGTTCTCGCAGGGAAAGCTGTTGGCGCTGGAAAAGGCGACGCCTTACAACGAATCCGTCACGCGCGAACTGGGCACTCTCTCGCAATCCCACAACACGGTGACGGTTGACACCACATCGCAGAAGCAGGGCGAAAGTCTTACAGGCGGGAAAGTCCCCGAGGTGAAGTTCTTCTTCCCGGGCAAGTTCGCGCAGTTTGCGGAATTGCGCGGCGATCACCTCTATCCGCAGGCCGGGGTATACCGGCGTTCCGTGGCCGTCGTCGAAGACATTGTCATCGACTGTTTCCAGGTCGAGGGCGGAAGCACCCACGACTGGATCGTCAACCACGCCGGGCCTGTCCCGGAACTGTCCGTGAAAACTGAACCGGCCGTCTTCGAGCCAAAAGCATGGCTCTACGGAGGCGGCGGGAACACCTCAAGCGCGACAACGGAAGACGATTGGGAAGCCCAATGGCATGTGGGTGATGTCACGTCCAGGCTGACGCTGCTGGGAAACGCAAAGACCACCGTGTTCACCCTCGAAACGTACCCCATCGACAACGCCGTGGTCACGCCCGAACATCCTCCGTGCCAAACCCTTTGCGCGCGCCGCGCCAACAACGCCCCCTATCTGGCTGTCTGGGACGCGTACAAGACCGAGCCGAATCTGCAATCCGTCAAACAGAGCGCCCCGGACGTGGACAAGGCGGGGCCACACGGAGTGTTCTTGAAGACCAAGAGCAATACCTATTATGTCAAGTTCGGCGATGGCGAAGTCCTGTTCTCCGACGGCACATCCCTCGCCGGCGACGCCGCGTTCAGCGTCGCGCGCAACGGCAATGCACTGGCATTTTCGGGAGGCACAACGTTGTCGTTTGTGACGCCGACGGAAAAGTTGTCCGCAACGCTCAACGAAATCGGCGGTGCCGAAGCGGACTGGTCCGAAGCCCCCCCCACCAGCCACGCGTTCAACGCCATTCAATACGACACCTACGGCGGCGAAGACCATCTCCGCGACGCCTCATCCATTACCATTACGCTTTCCAAGACCACTCGTTAGCAGGAGGACCACCATGTCAAAACAAATGATGCTGTTGGGTCTTGCAGTGACGGCCCTGTGGATGCCGCTCGCATCCGCCGCGACGGAGGACTTGGGCAACGGCTTCCTCCACCACGGTGCCGCCACGCCCGTCAGCAACCACCGCGGCATCGTGGCCACGGTGGACGGCGACGGACGCGACGTCGTGCTGGTGTGGCTGTTCGACTGCCGGGGCGGCTATGCGCTGCTGATGATCGATGCCGAGACCGGCAAAAGCGAGCAGATCGCCATGCCCTTCCCGCCGGGCGGCGACTGCCCCTACGCATCCATCCTCTCCGGCAAGAACAGGTTCTACACCCATTTCAACAGCCATTTCACGGAGTTTGATCCCGTCAAGCGCGCCTTCACCTTCACGGCCCAGACTGTGCCGCAGATGGCCATGGGCATGACGGAGGATGATAACGGCGTCATCTGGTCCGTCACCTATCCCAACAGCGGCGTGGCGTCCTACGATCCGGCGACAGGCGCGTTCAAGGACTACGGGCACGTCTACAAGCAGAACTGGAACCAGTACCAGCGCGCCGTCGCCGCCGACGACAAGGGGTGGATCTATTTCGGGATCGGCGCCACCGCCAGCCAGATCATTGCGCTTGACCCCGGCTCCGGCGAGGCGAAGCCCCTGCTCCCGGAGGCGGAGCGCATCAAGGGATACGGCTATGTATGCCGGTACACGAACGGGCGCGTGTACGGGCATGCCGGCGGCGGGGGGAAAGAAGACTGGTACGAGTTTTACAACGGCGAGCGCGCGAAGTGCGCGCAACCGGAGCAGCTTCAAAAGAAACCCATCATCACCGACAGCCAGGGCCTGTTCCATCGCGCGTTCCCCAGCGGCAGGCGCCTGCAAACCTGCGACCTCGTCGACCGCGTCCTGGTGGTGGAAGATCCCAAGACGGGCGAATCAAAGAAGCTAAGCTTCGAGTACACGAGCGAGGGTGCCCATATCATGGGCGTGGCGGCCGCGCCAGACGGCACCATTTGCGGCGGAACCGCGTTTCCCATGCGCTTCTTCAGCTACGATCCTAAGACGGACACGTGGACCAACCGCGAGTGCTACGGCCAGGCAAACACGATAGCGCGGCAGGGGGACCGCTTCTTCATCGGCGGATACGGGGGCGGGTTCCTGCTCGAATGGGACCCGTCCAAAGAATGGGTGCCAACCGAAAAAGGCAAACCCGGCTGCAATCCGCTCTTCCTCACGGACTGCACGCCGCCCATTCACCGTCCCCACAAACTGCTGCCCCATCCCGACGGCAGGCGGCTGGTGCTCGCCGGAACGCCCGGCTACGGCTACACCGGCGGTGGACTGCTCTTCTGGGATCGCGAAACACAGACCAGAACGCTCGTCGAACACACAAGCCTCCTGCCGGAACATTCGACAATGAGTCTGGCGGCCCTTCCGAATGACAGGCTGCTCGGCGGCACCACCACGAGTCCCGGCACCGGCGGGGAGAAGAAGGCGAAGGAAGCCGAACTGTACATCATCGACATGACAACGAAGCAGGTCGAATGGCACGAGGCCGTCTTTTCCGGCGTTCAGGAGTACACGGACTTGTGCGCCGCGCCGAACGGTTTGATCTATGGAATTGCGGACCGGAAACACTTCTTCGTGTTCGACCCCGCCCAACGCAAGGTCATCCACGAGGAGGACACGGCAGCCCAGTTCGGACCTTCCTGTTCCCAACAGGGCCCGCGCGTGTTCGTGCCTGGTCCAGACGGCACGCTCCACATGCTGTTTCAAAAGGGCATTGCCCGCGTGGATCCCGAAACGCACGCGATCACGATGCTGGCCCAATCCCCTGTGGCCATAGAACCCGGCGGCGACATGCTCGACGGCCGCATCTACTTCGGCAGCGGCTCGCACCTGTACAGCTATGAGGTTCCAGGCAAATAACCTGCGCCTGTCCCGTGCGTGCTCGTCCCGCCAGCCTGACTGCCTTCGGCAATCACAGAGCGACCGGGTCGGTGCCTATGGTGAAAGTCAGCAGCACCGGCGGAATCAGCGTGGGCGCCGAAAAGGTCCATGTTCCGTTCGCGATGCCGATAATCTGCGCCGCAAGCCCGCAAACAGGGGCATACACCTGGTAGCAGACCTCCGGCGGCGGTCCCTCGAATAGCAGCGTGAGCGTCCTCGCGGTGTCATCCCTGCACACAAAGGGGCATCCGCCCAGTCCCGCCTGGCCCATGCAGTCGTTGCCGAACACCGGCGTGGGACCGGCGATGCGGATTCCGTTCACGGGCGCGCCCAGCGGCAGCATCTCCATCGTCCAGTCCTTGGGTCCCGACTCGCCGGGAATCCACTGGGCCTCGGCGCAGTCCACCGGTGGCGGCACGGCGCCCTGCACGGTGAAGCTCAGATCGAACGTCACTTTCGGATTGCTGCAGAAGAGCGTCCACGCCCCCTCTTTGAGCGGTCCCAGGACCCCTTGCAGGCCGCAGACAGGGGCATAGACCAACGGGCAGGGCATGGGCCCCGGCAACGGATCAAACAGGAGTTCTATCCTCTGGGCTGACGGATCGATGCTCAGCCGGGGCGTGCCCATCTCCGAGGTGGCTTCGCACGCACTGCCAAAGGCCGGCGTGGGGCCGGAGAAGTGAATGGGGCTCCCGGTCGCCGGCGCCGGGGGATCAATCGTCCATTGCGCCGGACATTGTCCGTTCACAATCCAGTCAATCGGCGGCGGGGGTGGCGGCGGATTCGGAACGTCCGCGGCGTTAATCACGCCGTCGCCGTTCTGATCAAGAAACTTGAAGATGCCATCCGTCAGCGGGGGCATATAGGCCTGCGCCTCGGCAAACGAAAGGGATTGGTCGCCATCCGTGTCGGCCGCGGCCAGCACGGCGGCCAGTATGTCTTTGAGCAGTTCCGGCGTCGCGTTGATATTGCCGCAGAAGCAAATCTCATCTATCCGTTGCGGCCGGCTGGGATCCGTGCCATCCGCAAGGGGCCCGGCATAGGGGCACTCCACCAACTGCTGCAACAGCGCGAACAACTTGTCGTCCATCGACGGCAGAACGGTCTTGAGTTCCGCCAGCGACAGGCACCCGTCGCCGTCCGAATCGGCCTTGAGGAACAGACCTGTCAGTTCGGAAAGCGGGTCGGGCGGCGGCGGACTCGGGATATCCGCGGCGCTAATGACGCCGTCACCGTTTTGATCAAGGAACTTGAAGACGCCGTCCGTCAGCGAGGGCATATAGGCCTGCGCCTCGGCAAACGAAATGGATTGGTCGCCGTCCGTATCGGCTGCGGACAGCACGACGGTCAAAATGTCTTTGAGCAGCTCCGGCGTCGCGTTGATGTTGCCGCAGAAGCAAATCTCGTCAATCAATTGCGGCCGGCTTGGATCCGTGCCGTCCGCGAGGGGCCCGGCATAGGGGCATTCAACCAACTGCTGCAACAGCCCGAACAGTTTGTCGTCCATCGCCGGCACAACGGTCGTGAGTTCCGCCAGCGACAGGCACCCGTCGCCGTCCGAATCGGCCTTGAGGAACAAACCGGTCAGTTGCGACAGCGGGTCGGGCGGCGGGTTGAACAGGCGCATCAGCGCAACAACATCCACGCGTCCGGCGTAGGCGTCATTTTTCCAGCCGTAGCTCAACGAACCGTGCCGCATATAGTGAAGCGCGGCAAAGCTCACCTGAAACTGTGCGGTCACCCCTGTCGCCGGATCCACGATCCCTGCGCCGTTGATGGCCACAAAGCCGCAGTTGCAGGGCTCGCCGCACACGGAGCATTTCTCCATGCAGTTCGCTTCCACGGGCGTCTTGCAAAGCGGCGGAATCACCGGAATCGGGGTTGTCGTCGTATTTCCGTTCGCATCCATAAGAGGCATGGGCACAGGTCCCGGGCAGACCGGCAACTGCGCAATCTGCTCGAACAACTGGTGCGCCATTTGCACCCCCGCCGGGACTTCCCCGCCGGAGTGGATCGGATCATCCTGAGGGATGCCGAGCGCCGCCTCTTCCGCGCCCGTAAGATAATTCCCGTCCGAGTCGTCGGGAATGGGTTTCAAATGCGCATCGAAACCGGGAACCGCGGCGCCGACATGCAGCGAGATGTTGAAGCTCAACAGGGAATCGGCCGCGCTTTCCGCGTAGAGTATCCAATCGCCCTTTTCAAGCGGGCCAAAGGAGCCTTGGACGCCGGCAACGGGCTTGCGGACATCGTCGCATGCCACGAAGGTTGCGACCGGCGCGAAAGCCAGCCGTATCCGGTGGCTGGTCGGGTCCATCAAGATTTGGGGCTGGCCGGCGGTCACCAGCGCGTGGCAAAGGTTCTGGTACACGGCCGAGGGACCGGAGAAACGGATGATGTCCGCCTCTGTCGGGGCCTTTGGTTTTACCGTCCAGGCGGCGGGACCTGTATCGCCGGGAATCCATGACGCTTCGCCCTGCGGGGTCCATTCGCCTTCACCCTCGCCTTCACTCCCGACTTCACCTTCGCCCTCACCCCCGATTTCACCAGGCGGGCACGTCAGCGTGCGAATCTTGAACGTGGCCCCGTTGGCGACGGCAATCTCGGCCGTGACGGACGCCTGTGTAATGACTTGCGGCACGGGGACATTGGGCGGCGGCGGGGTCACCACGATGGTCACGGACACCTGTTCCGGATAGGACTCCGCTATGAGGATCTCCTGCAGAGCGACCGCATATCCTCCGGTCGGGAACGTGAAAGTCCCTTCGAGAAGCCAGGCGGGATCGGTAAGTGCCTGCTTGGTCAGCGACCCCGTGAAGCCAAACGCCCCGGCAAGCCCGTATCCGAAACGCCCGGAGAACGGCATCATCCGGACCGGTTCATCCACGCATCCAGATTCCCCCTCGCTTCCCGCAACAACCTGTATCTTGATCGTGAATGAGGCTGCCGGGGGGAGGGTTGCGTCTTCCCAGCTCCGCCGCATTTCCAGCGAGAGGATGGTCTGCCCCACGGTGTGCGACGTGAAAATGAAGACCTCATCCCCGCTGCACCCCTCCACATCGGCCGGGCAGCCGGACAGGTCGTGTGTGTGCGACAGGTTCTCCAGGATGCTCTTGTCAATGGCGGTGACCGTCCATTCATAGCCGCCATCGTAGCCCGACGCCAGCCGCACCGCGAATTCCTCATTCAACGGAACGGATGCGGTGCTTCCATTGTCGTTCACGGTGAACACGATGCCGGGAACGGTCTGGCCTTCACCTTCTCCCGTCGTTTCCCCTTCCTTCACCACCTCACCTTCAATCACCACCTCACCTTCCCGTGTCACTTCCCCTTCCTGCGGCACCTCACCTTCTTGCGCCACCTCCCCCTCGCCTTCGCCCGATGCGCCGGGCGACACCTGCAACTGGATACTGGCGCTGGCAAGGCTGACCGAGCCCGTTACGGTGATGATTACCGTCCCGGGGGCAATCGCGGTCACATGACCCGAGCCGTCCACGGCGGCAACATCAGGCGCGCTGCTCGACCAGTAAAAGATGTCGGCGGCGGACGTGGATTGCGCCTGAAGCGCGAGGCTGTCTCCCGCGGCAAGCGACAGCGAGACGCCGATCTGTTCGCCCCCCTCTTTCACAAGCGTCACTTTGGGGCCTTGCGAAGACGGCGGGCACCCCGTCAACAGAAGGGCCAGGAGCGCGCACAGAAAGCCCCCCAACGCAAACAACTTCCGATTCTGAGGTTTCATGGCAACACCTCTCCAAGGGTTGGG
>CAIXUF010000807.1 GCA_903922535.1 Candidatus Hydrogenedentota bacterium | reverse complement strand
GGGTAGGCATTCCAGTCCCGGTCGGCCAGCGAGCCGCCGTTGGTGAAGCCGCCGTAGAGGGAGATTCCGTTGCTGGCGACCGTGAAGGTGGCGCTGTTGGTGTACGTGCCCTGGGCCAGCCAGATGACGTCGTTGCTCTTGCCGATGACCAGCGCGTTGGTCAGCGAGGTGGGTGTCGTCCAGCCCCCGCCGGTCGGGTCCGTGCCGGTGGGCGTGACGTAGATCGTCCCGGCGGCCTGCAGCACCCCGCCCCAGCCCGCAGCCAGCAACAGCAGCCATGCCGCCGTGCGCAAAACATGTCTCTTCGTGTTCATGGTGTCTCCACTCGTAGTCGTCACGCTTCCTTCTTCCCTCGGTGTCGGTATCGGAATCGGTATGCGCGACACCAACCACGACCACCAACATCGCCAACCGGACGCAGGCAGTTTTGCCGCAAAAGAACACAAAGATCGCAAAAAAGAAGAGCCAAATTCATGGCTGTTTTGTCTTTGTGATCTTTGCGCTCTTTTGCGGCAAAATCGCAACTGCCTTTTTTAAGGATACACTTCTCTGGCGTCCCGTCGGAACTTCAGACTGAAGTTTTTTAGGCTGAAGGCTGTTAGACACTGCGAAGAGCAACACTGACCGGGGGCACAATCATGCGTTCATTCTCGAATTTCCTAACAGTCTAACAGCCTTCAGCCTATCAACCTGCATCCTGACCCCCGAACCCTGGCGCCTGAACCCTCGTGGAACCGGCCGTTCTACTTGATGATCATCAGCGCGCCCGCGGGCGCGGGCACTTCGTAGGCGCCAATATCGATGGCGCCCTCCCGCACCCGCGGCTGGCGGTCCAGGTCGAGATCGGTTTTCGCGCCGGGATAGGTCCAGCCGGCATTCCGGCAGCGCGAGCCGGAGGCCAGGTGGCAATCCCCGGCCGCCACGTTCTTGAACGACGGATCGCCGTTGAGATTCCCCTGCACCCCCGCCGTCAGCTCCGGGGCGCAGGAGTACCAGACGGCCGACAGCGCGCCGTTGTAGTTCGTGGTCCCGCCGGTGTTGCCGTACACAATGCAGTTCGTCATCGAGCCTCCGACCCGGCCGACGCCACCCACCGACCCCGCACCGGCCGGCGCCGCATTGCTCGCCACCGTGCAATTGTTCATCCGGCCGCCCTGCAGGTAGACCGCCCCCTTGGTGCTGTTTCCGGAGACGTTTCCCCAGATCAGACAGTTCTCGAGCAGGCTGCCCGCGCCCGACATGTTCACCCCGCCCGGTTGTCCGCTCGGCGAGTTCTTCGTGATCCGGCAGCGCCGGACCGCCCCGCCGCTGACAATCAGCGGGGCATCGTCATTGTGCAGCGAACTCAGCGTCAGGATGCTGTCCTCCAGCGAGCCGCCCGACACCGTTACGCACCAGGAACGCGGCGTGTTGTTCGAGATGACACACCCGGTCACGAGCCCGCCCGACATCGCCAGGACGCCGTTGCCGTTCCCGCTCCGGAGGAAACATTTGGTCATGACACAGTTGCTCACGGTGCCGGCGCTCATGTGAACAGCGCCGCCCGCGTTATTGACAGTCCAAACCCCATTCGTCAGCGTGAATCCCGTCACCAGCGCACTGGTATGCGACAGGCTAAAAATCGGAAAGAGTCCCGAACCGTCGCCGTAGATCGTCGTGACCGTCGGGCCGTTCATGCTGCGTACCGTGATGTTGGTCGCCAGCGCAAGCGAACCCCCGGTCACCAGGTAGACCCCGTTACTCACGGACACGACGCTGCCGCCGTGCGCCGCATTGCCAAATGCGTCATTCATGTTCGATGTTGCCTTGTCCCACGTGTCGAACGGGAACGTCGCCGAGCCGTTCGTGGAAACATAGACGTTCGGTCCCGCCGACTGGACCGTCACGTAGTTCAGGTTTGTGTAGGCAGCCGTCTCGGACGTGTTGTTCGACACGTACAGGGAGATTGTGTAGCGGCCGGGACCGAACGTGTTGGTCACGATCCCCAGCCCGGACCCGGCGAGATCGTTTGTTCCATTGTTGTCGAAGTCCCATCCCCACCACGCGATGTTCGTGTT
>CAIXUF010000806.1 GCA_903922535.1 Candidatus Hydrogenedentota bacterium | reverse complement strand
CGGCGCCATCAAGAAGAGCTCCCCGGCCGGGCGTTTCCTGCAGGAAAACGGCGTGGCTTTCGAGGACTTCAACTCCTACGGCAGCCGCCGCGGCAACGACCGTATCATGACGCGCGGCACCTTTGCCAACGTTCGCATCAAGAATCTCATGTTGGGCGGTGCCGAGGGCGGTGATACCCTGCTCCAACCCGAGGGTACGAAGCTCTCCATCTACGACGCCGCAGAAGCCTACAAGAAGCGCGGCACACCGCTCATCATCGTCGCCGGGCAGGAATACGGCACGGGCTCCTCACGCGACTGGGCCGCCAAGGGCACCAACCTTCTCGGAGTGAAGATGGTCGTAGCCCAGAGCTTCGAGCGCATCCACCGTTCCAATCTCGTGGGCATGGGCGTATTGCCCCTCCAGTTCAAGGACGGCACCACCGCGCAGAGCCTCAAGCTCGATGGCACCGAGACCTACGACCTCGTGGGCCTCACCCCGGCGATCCGGCCCCAGCAGGACCTGGTGCTGCGCATCACCCGGCAGGGCGGAGCGGTCGAGGAGGTGCCGGTGCGTTGCCGCATCGATACGCCCATCGAGATCGACTACTACGCGCACGGCGGAATTTTGCCTTATGTTTTGCGTGAAATTCTCAAGAGTGGACAAAAGCGCCCGATTGGGGCTTAAGAAAGCGCGCCCACTGACCGACGCTTAAACCGCCAAGTTCACCGAGCCCCATCCACATGCCGGAAGTCGCACCCAAGCCCGTGTTCCTAGTGGACGCGTTCGCCTCGCCAGTCGTCATCAAGATCGATGGCCGGGCGTCCTTCATGAACTGCGCCTGCCTGCGCGATTTCTTCACGGAGCTGATACGGCAGGGGAAGACGAAGTTCGTAGTGGATTTCCGGCAGTGCGCGAGCATGGACAGCACCTTTCTGGGCGTGCTGGCCGGTGCCGCGCTGGAACTGCGCAAACTCACCCCTCCGGGCTCGCTGATCGTGGCCCGACTGGGTCCGCGCAATCTGGAGCTGCTGCGCAACCTCGGGCTGCATCGCCTCATGGTGATCGATACGGGGGCGGCGGATTCGACGGTCGAAACCGCCGTTGGCCAGGCACTCAGCTGCGCCGCCCCGCGTTCCGAGTTGGAGAACGCCCGCATGGTGCTCGAGGCTCATGAGAATCTCGTTAGCGCCGACTCTGGCAATCAGACCAAGTTTCAGGATGTGCTCACCTTTTTGAAGACTCGAGTCGAGCAGGCCTAGTATTCGTCGCTCCGGTTCTTGTGGAGTATTTGCGGACTGGGCCCCGAGGAAGCCTCGTGGAAGCCGGACCGATACGTCCGCAACCTGTGGAAACGCTGTGTTCCCGCCATGATGATACCCTTCCTCTTCGGTGCCCTTCTGGGACTTCTCGCCGGCCTCTGGCAGGTGCGCCGCGTGCGCAGCGAGTCCGAGCAGTTCGCCGAGGACAAACACGAGGTGCTGCAGGAGAAGCAGATCGTCGTGGACTTCATGCACGACATGGTCGAGGCGTTGGGGGAAAATCTCAGGCGCACCGACTTGCTCCAGCGTATTGTCCATGCTGCGATCCTGAGTACTGGAGCCTTAAGCGCCTGCTTCTTTGAGCGCACTCCAAAGGGGACGATGCGGGGCGCTGCCGTCGAAGGCCTCTTCCCCCCGCACCGACCACTGCCGGAGAGCATGCGGCACAAGGCCACAACCCGTGCTCATTTTCTGGAACAGATCCTGCGATCCGAGGAGTTT
>CAIXUF010000805.1 GCA_903922535.1 Candidatus Hydrogenedentota bacterium | reverse complement strand
GTTCTGGCCTTTCGACCGAATGGCTTGAATTTTGAGCGGATAGGACGCGATTGCAACTTGTTTGGACATAGGACCTCCTTTTGGTTGATACGATAGCCTATAGGCTATATGATGTCAAGCATGTTTATATCATGCAGTTTTGCCAGTGACGATTTGGAGTCCGCCGCGGTCAAACCCTTTGCCCTCTTCAGGGATAGCGTCCACCCGCAGATCGAAGCCCGGCGACGGGAACTGGAAGCGATGTATGCCCGAGTCATGGGGCGTCCCGAGATCGACCCGGTACTTCTGACGGGGGTGACGATCCTTCAGATGATGGAGCGGCTTCCCGACCGGCAGGCCATCATGGCCTGCCAGTACGATGCGCGTTGGCGTCTGGCACTTGGAATCTGCGAAGATTGGGCGGGAATCGATCCGACCACGTTGGTCTATTTCCGCCGCCGTCTGGTCAAGCACAGCCTGGCCAAGGTGGCATTGGAATCGGGTCTGGAAGCCATGCGCAGCGCCGGTTATCTGGGACGTCACGGTGCCGTGCGCATTGATTCGACTCACGTGCTGGCACTGGTTTCCCATATGTCGCGGCTGGAATGTATCCGTGAAACCTTGCGTCTGGCGTTGACGTTTCTGGTCGCCTTCGGCGGTTCCACCGCCTGGGAGCCGTGGTTGTCGCGCTACATTGATCGCAACCCGCAAGATCTTCGAAACGCCTCCGTCGAACGGCTCCGTGCCACGATGGAGCAGGCCGGACGGGATGCGCGCGAGGTCTTGACCAAGACGCGGACTCTGGGCGACACGGTCGTCCGCTCCGACCCGGTTGCCCTGCTGCAACGCGTGTTCGATGAACAGTACGAGACAACGCAGGAAGAGGCCCCCCAGCAACGGTATGCCACGCCGTCCGGCGCCGTTCACAATCCTCACGATCCCGACGCCGAATGGAGTACGAAGGGCACCTTGTGGGCATCGGGGTCAGCCCTGAATGGCGCTTAGTTAAGGCCTAAAACTGTCTTGGTCAACGACTTGCGACGTGGCGGTTCGGGGATTGTTCGAAAGAGAATCAGGCGGGAGATTTGCTCCATGCGCTTGAGCGTGTCCTGAACTTGTCGCCAGTTGTCAATGGCCTCCTTCATCCATAGATATTGTTCCTTGGAGAGAGCCACCGACACGGTCTTCTTCCGTTCCTTGCGACTCCACTGATAGCACGGTCCGCCGGCGCCAGGGCCGCGATCTTGGACGTATCCGTGACTGATCCAGCCCGTACGCGCCAGTTGCCGCTGCAGTCGGCGATATTCCACACGCAGTTCCGAGACGTCCGTTTTCATGCAAATAAGTCTAGCATGCGTGTCAAGAGGGCGGTATATATACCGCCCTATGAATACCTCTAACTTTCCTGCTTGGCGTCGGAAACTGGCGGCTTACGGTCGGCGGGCGCGCCGCTGCCGCCAGCAAACCCCCGTAGAGCTCGAGTCCCAGTGCCGCCGATTCCTGTCGGCCCGAACGCTGGCGCCGCCCACCGAAGACAAGCGACGACGACGGCGTGTGTTTTTTCACTCACGGGTCTTCTGGTGCTTTCTGTGGCAGGTGCTCCAGCCGCGCACGTCTTGCCGGGCAGTCGTGCGTCAAGTCCAGGCTTTTTGCGAGACCGAGCAACAGCGCTTCGACGAGAACACCAGCGCCTATTGTCAGGCCCGCGGCCGTCTGCCCAGCGTCTGCCTTCAACAAGCATTGATGGAATCAGCCCGGTCTGCCGATCGCTTATCCTTACAGGGCGTTCCCGGTTGGACGCGTCCGATCAAGGTCGTGGACGCCAGCAGCGTGCGCCTGCCCGACACCGATGCGAACCGCAAACTCTATCCCTATCCCAGCGGGCAGCGCCCAGGCTGCGGCTTCCCGGTCATGCAGGTGTGTGGCCTATATTCGCTGGCCAGCGGCGCGATCCTCAAGACGGTCCAAGGCCCTTGGGCCGCCAACGAAGTGCGCCTGTTCAAGGACCTGTGGCCCGAGTTACAGAGCGGGGATATCCTCATGGGCGACCGGCCCTTCGGCGCCTACGTGCTGCTGGCCCTGTTGCCGTTGCGTGGCGTCGATGTGGTCAGCCGCTTGCATCAGGGCCGCCGCTTCCAACGGCGCCATGCCAAGAAAATCGGCCCTTCGCAATGGCTCGTGACCTGGACCAAACCACCCCAGCGTCCCGACTACCTCACAGTAGAGGAATGGGCCACGGTGCCTGGAGAGATCACCGTGCGCATCATCCATGTGCGTGTTGAGGCCAAAGGATTCCGCACGAAGGAACTGTGGATCTCCACGACGCTACTCGATCCGATCACCTATCCGGCCGAGCAGGTCGCGCAGCTCTATCTGCGCCGCTGGGACATGGAACTGTGCTTCCGCGACCTGAAAACCGCCATGGGCATGGAAGAACTGCGTTGTCGCTCGCCCGCCATGGTACACAAGGAGTTGCTCGCCTTCCTCGTCGCCCACAACTTCATCCGCTGTCTCATCGCCCAGGCCGCCAGTACGCACCACGTCTGCCGCACCCGCATCAGCTTCAAAGGCGCCGTCGATGCCGCCCGCAGTTTCTATCAGGCAATGCGCTTGGCCCGCTCAGCACGCAAGGCCAACAGCCTCTACCGCCGGCTGATCGAAATCCTCGCCCGCGACCGCGTGCCACTCCGCCCAGGACGCCGCGAACCCCGCGCGGTCAAGCGCAGACCCAAACCCTACGCGCGACTCACGAAACCACGCCACATCTTCAGAGAAGTGGCGCACCGCGGCAAAAGAATCCAAAAGAAACCCGGACGTAAACCCCGCTTATCTTAGCGCCATTCGGGTCAGCCCTTCACAATACACTTTACAGGCGCAGCGGGCAGTGGGGGCACGTTTGGAGATTAGACAATTGACGAAACGCACTCCGGGGAGTCGGGCGCGTCGCCCGTACGGGTGCCCGCGGACGGTTCTCGCTCTTGAGTTCCGCGGCCCATTCGGTGGCCGAACGTCCTTCATAAACGATTTCCTCGCCCGCGGGCAATACCGCCATCCCGCTCAGGAATGCGCAGACGCACCACAACACGCGATTGAATGACAT
>CAIXUF010000804.1 GCA_903922535.1 Candidatus Hydrogenedentota bacterium | reverse complement strand
TGGAAATCCGCCGCAACCGGCAAGCCGGTCCGCGTGCCCTGAACAGTGCTCCCCTTCCCCGGAGGGAAGAACCGGCCACGCATGATTACGAAGTGAGGCAGTATGTTTTTCGTTGCAATCGCAATAACGTTTTGTGCCGCAGTCCCGGCACCCCTTCCGGGAGAGGCGTTGTTTCTGCAAGGGGACGCCGCGTGGCGCGCGGGCAAGCCCGCCGACGCGCTGGCCGCTTTTCAGTCCTGCGCGGACGCAGATTCGGCGCTGTCGCCCTGGGCGCGCATCCGCATTGCGGGCATTCGCGTCCAATCGGGCGACAAGGCCGCGGCCGAGACCGCCTACAGGGAAGTGCTCTTCGGAACCAATGACCATGGGCAGGATGCCCATGCCACGCTGGATGGCCCCTGGATTCGGCTGGCCAAGTGCAGGCTTGCCGCTCTGCTCGCGGGCATAAACCGGCGCGCCGAGGCGCGCGACCTCTATGACGGGGCGCTCAATGTGCTGCCCCTGCCGTGGTTCATGGAGGATGAAGCTTGGAACGCGGCGGACAACCTTGCCGCCGATCCGGAACTGCTGGGCTCCGCCGTGCCTTTCTACCGGAACATGGTCGAGACGACCATCTACATAGAAAAGCGCAAGCGCGCATCCAAGGCGCTGCTGGCCATGCCCGACAGCGCGCAACGGGCGCTCGGCGTGTGGGGCCTGATGCGGTCCGGCGTGATGGATGAGGCCCGCAAGACGCTTCTCGCGGAACCGGTCATGTTTGACGAACCGGACGGGCAGGTCTCGATGCAGGTGATCGACACGCTTGTCTCCGCATTTCCCAAGGTGCCTCCCGAGGCGGTGGAGCGCCTTCACGCCATGGCCAAAATGAATGCGGCAAACCCGTGGACGCGCGTCTGGCTTATCCATGCCATGCGCTCCGCGGGCAGCCGGAAGGCGTGGGACACGGCGCGGGTCTTTTGTGACATCCTGGCGGAGCGCTTTGGCGACACCCGTGACGCCGGTGATGCACTGTGGTGGCTTGCCGACGCGCTCAGGGATGGGGGCGACAAAACCGCGGCCGCTGCGCTTTACCGGCAGCTTGCCGAAAAGTGTCCCACCCACCCGAAGGCGGTGGAGGCGTGGTTTGCCCTCGGCGGCATGGCCCGCGAGGAGCACCGCTGGGCCGACGCGCTGGCCGCGTTCACCGAACTGGGCAAACGGCACAGCGACAACCGGCGGGCGGCGGAGGCATACTATGCCTGTGCCGACATCAGCAGGCAAATCGGCGATGCGGACAGCGAACGCATGTATCTGGAACGAACGGCCAAGAGCGGGCCGGGCAACTACTATGCGCACCGCGCGCTGGCGCGGCTGCACGAGAAAAACAAGGCCGGACATGAAAAGGTGCGTGTTCTGGCCGTGGCGGGGGGCAAGCCGTTTTTGGGCCTGTTTCCCGCCCAAGCCTTGGTTTTAGCGCCCGATCCCCCCGCGTTCGGCACGAACACGGCCTTTGCCCGGTTGCGGTTTTTCGGCACAAACGGACTCGAAGAGGGCGAATGGGAAGCGCTGGATTGCCTGTTGCGGGCCCAGGACGACTCGCAGCGCGCCGTGCGCTGCCAGACCCTTGCGGACGCCGGATTCATGCACACCGCCGCCCAGTTCGCACGGGCGGCCCAAGTCGGCAAACCAGCGGATTCCGCCGCGTCCGCCGCAATGATCCGGCTTGAGTATCCGGTTGCCTACGGCACAATTTTGAGGCCCACGGCCGATGCGGCCGGGGTGGACCCATGGCTCGTGCTGGCCGTCTCGCGTCAGGAAAGCACCTTCCGCTCCGGCATCGTGTCCAAATCCGGCGCGACCGGCGTGATGCA
>CAIXUF010000803.1 GCA_903922535.1 Candidatus Hydrogenedentota bacterium | reverse complement strand
GCAGGTCATCGACGTCTTCACCGCCGCTGGGCTGCCGAAACCCGACATCAGCATCCTGTCAGACCAGTTCCTCGCCGAGGTACGGGGGCTCAAGTACAAGAATGTGGCCGCCGAACTGCTGGCGAAGCTACTGAAAGACGAACTGAAGGTTCGCGCCAAGCACAACCTGGTGCAGTCCCAACTGTTCAGCGAAAAACTACAGAAAACACTAAATGCTTATCATAACCGCGCCATAGCCACGCAAGAAGTCATCGACGAACTGATCAAGCTGGCCAAGCAGATGGACGCCGCCAGCAAGCGCGGCGACGATTTGGGCCTGACCGACGACGAGGTCGCCTTCTACGACGCGCTGGCCGCGAACGAATCGGCGATTGAGGCCATGGGCGACGACAAGCTGAAGGTCATCGCCACGGAACTCATCACGCAGGTCCGCAAGAGCGTGACCATAGACTGGACCCTCCGCGAAAGCGCCCGCGCCAAGATCCGCGTGATGGTCAAGCGCATTCTGAACAAGTACGGCTACCCCCCGGACCTTCAGGAAGAGGCGGTAAAGACCGTGCTCATGCAGGCGGAGCTACTCTGCGCGGACTGGGCGGCGGCGTAGGAACAAGAAATTTGGTGGACACCACATGGCAAAATAGCGAATCAGACATTTGTCAGTGGTGAGGGATAAGGACTGTGGCTAGGCGTATCAGTTTTCGGGAAGGATTGCGACAGCGTCTCTTCTTACTGCATAGGAGAAAGTGATGTTTCCATTCTCCAGTTGGTACAGAAGCTTCCTTGCATTAGGGTGATTCTGAATGGCCACCTGTACGATTCTATCAAATTGCTCCAGCCCGTGAGAATAGAGAAAGTTGATTTCCTCCGGGCTCGGATTTATTACTATTAGCTCGGCCTCGATTACTCTCCCCTCGTATTCCACAAAAGCCTTAATGGATACCATTTTTTCTTCAGAAGGTTTTCTCTGGTCCAGTAATTTCTTTATATATTCTTTTAGCGCATCGGCTCCATCACTTCCGAACTTCTTCAAGAATCCTGATGCCATTTCACCGAGAACAAAACCCCCAGCGATGCCAATGATGCTTAGCGCTGTAACAGACTTCTTTACATCTTTTTCAGGTACACTCTTGAGCAGCTTGGACATTTCCTCAATAATCGCCCAAGACGTTGTGTCATCATATGAGCTATCGAATACCACGTGAAGTGGTGTGTTCAACTCTCCGGCGAGAGGGGCTTCTCGTCCATCGTCAAGAAAGGGGACACATTCTCCGGGTTCAAAAACCTCACGAATGCCTACCAGTGCCATTTCTCCATCTTCCAATGGCGTAACGGCAGCACAGATTAATCTGGCGTGCGGCGGTATCCGGGGGTCATGCTCAGTACCCATGGGGATGTAGGAGGTGTTTATCTGTTTGGCAAGATCCGTCAAAGCTTCTTCGGTCAACTTATCACCATGAGCGTCAATGTGGCTCGTTGCCAAGATACAGTTTTCTGTCTGCATTGCTTTCATTCCTTTTCTTCGGATATGCAGAATATAGCATATACCGTGATGAAGATGTCTTACGTGTAAGCGAAGAACTGACGCTCAAGAATTGCTCCACGAAGTAGGCCGTGCAAATAGCCCCTCCCCGATGGGCGTTGAGCATTACGGTTGCTTCGCCCTCTTCTTCGTTTTGACCTTGTTCGGCCTCCCCAAGTCGAGCAATTCAGGGAGGGTGATGCCCAAACGTTCGGCAATCATGGCAAGCGTGTAGACCTTGACGTTTTTCCGCCCATACTCGATTTCCTGAAAGCCACGGGACGTAATCCCCAAATCCGTCTCGTCGTCAAAGTCCTCCTGCCGCAACCCTCTTTCAAGTCTCAGGTTGCGAATTCGCTCACCCAGCTTTCGCAGGAATGTGTCTTTGTCGTCTATCGCCATGATGACAAGACAATAGAGAAGTCGGGGGCAGTTGAGAACGAACTGTGGTTCGTATTAGTATTGCATCGTCGTTAACTTGCGTATAGCGTGGCGCAGTGAGCTTCCAAGGAGGAGATTCTATGAGCGCCGAGATTCGACTGTCAGAATGCACCATCGTTGAGAAACTGGCGGAGAGTGTGTGCAAGCGATTGACCCGTAAAGTCATCGCAAACCTTCAACGACTGTACGGCAACTTCTTAGATATGGATAACTTCTGGGAGGCGTTATGCATTCAGATTCAAGGCGATGATGCACCCGGCAGGCATGTTTTCGATGAACATGTAAGAGAGCTCACAAGTATTTTTGTTGAAGATCTCGCGCCGTTTGAACAAGAGGCAATATGGCTGCATACTCCGGAAGGGCAGGACTGGGATTGCGAGAATGAGGAAGACCGCGAGACTTATCCAGTCTTTAAGCCCGATATCACCAACTACATTGTAGACGAACATGTATTCCGCGCCGCAGGCGGCTGGAGTAACGCTCGAATTCGTGCTCGGCTCGGAAACAATTAGGCCCCACTGTCAGTAGCGGAGAACCTCATCCGGGTGGTACGGTTCCGTGGGCATTTCTCGTGCCCGGCCCATAACCGAAGCCCGCATCGATTCCACCGGGGCAGAACGGTCGCTCGCCGCGTCCGTCGCGGTAACGTCCAACAGTTTGGGCTCCTTTGCGCTTGCCTCCAGTTCCTCCACGGTACAACCACGTGCCGCCGCGACGAACTTCTTGACCAGTGCGGCCCGCTCCTCGGACGTATACTGGGATTGACGCACCTCTACGCAACCGGTAATCGTCTGAGACTCGTTCTTGGTGAAGCGACGGTTTGGTTCCCGGTCCAGAATGGCAAGCGCGGCCCGGATGCGCTGGTCGAGCGTGGCATCCAACTGCCCGGACACGACGCTGTGCAGAACCTCCACGGCGTGTTCGACGGCACTCTCCGCCATCTTGCGCCTGGTCTCGGCCATCTTGAGGGCTGCGTCTACCTGAAGGTCGTCCCGGTATTCCTCCGCTGCATCGGAATGCAGGATGGTTCGTACCAGCCCGGTAGAGCAATGGAGCCGCCGCGCTATCTGTCCGGGCCGAAGCCCTTCCAGTTGCAGGCGGACCATCTCTTCTTGGACGGAGTTCAATTCATCGGTGGCAACAGCAAGTAGGTCTTGGTCGGCCTTCCGTCTTACATCAGGTAGCCCGACTGCGCTACGGTCGGTGACCTTCTTGGTCTTCGGCGGGCGATTGGTTGGTGCAGACATGGGATACTCCTTTCCGAGTGATTTTGAAAAATGAAAAAATTCTGAGGGTGACACGCCGGTGGTGGCGGGGGAGGTTGTCCCCCCGGCCCCCCCGGTCATGGTCATCAAGGGTGAAGGCGGGGTTCGCCATCTCCAAGGGGACCGCGCTGCTTTGGCCTGTATGGATTGGCCACTTGTACAACCCCCGGTCGCCAGTGCCCTGGTTCCCCGCCCAACGGCGTATTCCGTGCCTCTGTGGGGAAAAGAAGGGCTCTAGGATGCCCTGAGAGACGCGAACGAAAAGAGGGCAGGGTGTTGACACTGCTGAAATTTGACCCGCCAGCAGGGTAGCACGGGTACTGACCGTCCCCGAAGTCATCATCCGTTCGGGATTGTCATTGAGCAGGCGGTCGAGGTAGTGGTCAAGGTGGCCGAGACCATCGGTAGCGTTCGCCATCGCCATTCGCGCCGCGTCACGTTGGCTTGTACGCCTCGACTGCTTTCCCAGTCTCCGCCGGTCGCCAGCCCCGTGTTTCCCCGTGCAGTAGGATGTCCCGTGCTCCTGTGGACAAAGGAAGGTGGCTAGGAAGCCCTGAGAGACACGAACAGAAAGAGAGGAGGGGAACACTGTGTTGACAGTGACCCTGTCGCGCACGGCGGCGTGGCATGCTTCCAGTTGGGGCACAGTCTTCTCGCTCGCTGCCCGGTTCCCGTAGCTTGGCGGAGCGGGGCAGTGGGTGCCGGTTTGGACTGACACTCTCCCCGGCGGCTTCATGGAGTGCACCTTCCCGGAAGTCCCGGTCGATACCCCCGCAATGTCCTCCGCCAAGTGGGCAGCGCAGACGATGACCGTTCCCGTGGTCCTCATGTGCCCGGCCCCTTCCCCGTCAGCGCTTCGGCCAGCAGGGCCAGCAAATCGGTGCGGTCCATGGCCTTGAGGGCGTCTAAAATGACCTCCCTTTGAATTGCAGGGGCAACAATTGGAGCAACCGAGTTGACGGTATCTATGGAAGTGTCGGCGGGAGAATCACTTACGACTTCACAATCCCGGCCTGTCACGCCGGAGGTCGCGGGTTCGAGTCCCGTCGTCTCCGCCATTTTTGTGTCTGGACATAGCGTCCAATCCCCTTCCCTCCAACGCGGTTTTTTTCTTTCAGCCTTCAGCCTTTACCCTTCAACCTTCAGCTCATAGCCCGTGCTGCGCCCGCCGCCACCTGACGTGACCGCCGATGCGCGCCGCCGGAGGCATTATGCCCATGTCCGCAAGTCGCCACGTGGTGCGCCGCGGGCTGACTCCCAGCGCGTCCGCACGGCGTTCAGTTGCGCCTGCGTCGGTGCGGTTCCTCGTTCTGCATCTCCAGCCCGATCTGATGTACGCGCGGGTCGTGAAGCAGTTTCCGGGCTTGGTCGTGCATGCTCATGAACCGATGTCCGCGGTGGATTCTGCGTGATTCATGGGAGCCGGCCGTCCGCGCGTGGGAAGAGTCAGGACGGCGCAGGTTCCCCCGCCCTGCCTGGATGCAAAGGTGAGCGCGCCCCCGTGTTCCTGGGCGATGTTTGACGATATCCACAGTCCCAGCCCCATGCCTTCCGAGCCGGGTTTCGTGGTGAAGAAGGGCTTGCCCACCAGTTTCAGGTCTTCCTCCGGAATGCCCACGCCCTCGTCGCGCACCTCGATGACGACCGCATCCGACGGTTCGTTGTGGTAGGTGATGACCGTCACGGCGCGATCACGGCTGGGCAGGGCCTGGCAGGCGTTCTGGACCAGGTTGACGACAACCTGTTCAATGCGCTGCGGATTGCCGGTCACCGGGGGCAGCGCCGCGGCAAGCTCGGCCGAGAAGCTGTCCGTGTGCTTCTTCACCAGGCCGGACAGGAGGGAGAGCGCCGAATTGACCACCGCGTTCACGTCCACCGGGGCGGTGCGCTCCTTCGGGCTGTTTCGCGCAAAATCGCGCAGTTCGCCCACAATCATCTCGATCCGCCTTGAACTGGCGCAAAGGTCGGAGAACATACCGGGAAGCTTGTCGCGTGCCTCGGAGTATTCGTAACCGCCGAGGACAAAATCCCCGAAATCCGCAAAGAAGCGGTCCAGGATCGGCTGCACACTCTCCCACACCCCCGACAGCGCCTCCGCGTTGGACATGATGGAATGGTTGGGGTTGTTAATCTCATGGGCCACTCCGGCCGCAAGAATTCCCAGTGTCGAGAGTTTGTCCGCCTGCACCAGTTGCTGCTGTCGGATGCGGGCCTCCTCGTAGGCACGATCCAGATCCGTGATGTCCAGCGTGGTTCCGAGCATGCGCATCGGAACACGATTCCCGTCGAAGGTGATCTCTCCCTGGGATTTTACGACGCGCACTTCGTTGTCCGGCGTCACAATCCGGTACTTGAGCCTGTATCCCTCCAGGCCCTGCAGCGCCCGGTTCACGCACTCGCGGACAGATTCCCGGTCGTCGGGGTGAACCCGCTCAAGAAAACGCTCAAAGTCCAGGGGGAAGGCCTGGGGGGGGAACCCGAAGATGCGGAACATCTCGTCCGACCAGGCCACTTGATTCGTGGGGACGTTCCAGTCCCAATTCCCCAAATGGGCGATCCGCTGGGCCTCCGCCAGGCGCCGTTCGCTCCTGCACAGCGCCGCCATGGCCTGCGCCTTCTCCTCGATCTTTTGTGTCAGTTCCAGGTTTACCCGCAGCAGATCGGCGGTCCGTTCCCCGACGCGCCGCTCGAGTTCGTCGTGGGTGCGCTGCAGCGCCGCCTCCGCATCCAGCCGTTCCAGTTCACCGGCCGCGCGCCCGGCCACAAATTTCAACGTGGCCTCGGCCAGCGTGCGGTTCGCCAGTGGTTTGCGCCCGATGACCGCGATTAGGCCGATGGGCTGGCCGCTGTGCCCCCAGAGCGTCACCCCGGCATAACTCTCCGCCCGCAGATCCTTGAGCACCTGGTCGCGCGGGAAGAACTGGCACACGCTGGCGGGGAAGCAGCACACCTCCCTGCCGACCACGTCGCCGCAGGGGGTGTCTTTCAGGGCGTAGGTCACATTGTCCTCGAATTGGCCGTCGCACCAGACGGACACGGTCCGGGCAGTCAATCCGTCCCCTTCGAGGCGGTCGATGCAGACGAAGTCCATCCCCAGACTCTGGCCCAGGTAGCGGGCGAGCGATTCGAAGAACGGTTCGTCGTGCGCCCCACTGCTTGTCTGGGCGAGAAACGCCTGCACTTCGTCGTACCGCTTGCGCTCGG
>CAIXUF010000802.1 GCA_903922535.1 Candidatus Hydrogenedentota bacterium | reverse complement strand
GAGAAAATCAAGCACGATTTACGGATCAAATGCGAATTCGAAAATAGACCGGTTGCGGACGCCTTTGTGAAAACAGGGATGGCGCCTTTGGAGTCAAGGAGTTAGTTGGGGTGACGATTTATGGGTCCCGAAACTGCTGATGACAGCGGCGCAGTTCATGGACCTCACAATTCTTCATGAGACGCTGCATCCCAATAGCAACATTGGGGACCCTGACGACTCCAAAGTAGAAGGACAGTTATGGCAAGACTGTATCAAGTAGGCCCTTTTGTGGCGCTCGTAATTTGCACTTTGAGTGCGAGTTCATACGGAGCGGAATATTGCTCACTTACCGTTCAATTGAAAGTACCCCCGGGCGACACTCCGGAACACACGTATGTGACTGTTGTCGAAAACAATGGTCGCATAGTTCGAAAGGAGTCAACAGGCGCGTACGTGCAATTCTGCGATCTGGGTCTCGGACCGGTAACTGTCAAAGTCGGACTCTCTGCATGCAACCAGGTCATTGTTACGGATGTTCCGTTGGAGCGGGGCAAACCTTATAACCTGTTTGTCTACTATGATTTCGGTTGGTGTCTAAAATGTTCGGTGCCAATACCAAATCGACAATGCAACTTTCTTTTTCGTATTTCAGACGAAGAAGGCAAGTGGTTAGAGAATGCCACAGTTCATGCTCATGACCTAACTAGCAGGATGTATCAGACAGATAGCGCTGGCAGAGCAAACACGTTTTTCCGTCCAAGAACTCCGGTTGTTGTGGACTTTACCGCAGAAGGATTCACGCCGCGTAGTGGCTCCTATTCATGTGCTGCACCCGCTTGGCGCCACGAGGAAACGATTGTCCTCAAACGCATACCGAAACCATAGCGGGCCAAAGTGTGGTCGGGCCCGGCCAGAGAGACTAGGTGCCGCCCTGTTCACCACCGGCCCGATCCCCCAATATCCCGTAGTCTAGTACGCCACCCAAAGCTTCCTCCGCTACCGCTACCCCATACTCCGGATAAGCTTCCTGCTCGCGGGACACACGCTCAGTTCCGCCGATTCCCGATTCTTTTCCCCATCGCTCCAATCACTTCCACCCACCCCCCGGCTTTCCGCCACTTCCCGCATGGTATAGAAGTCTGAAGGATTTCGCGACGCCCCCAGCTTTCGCCAAGGTGTCGCCGGAAGAAGAAAATGAAATTACGAAAAGAACCAGAGAAATCGCCGCATTTGAAAGAAACCAAATGGCTTACAAAACAAGAAACGAACCAGAAACCTCAAATGCCCCCGCTCCCGAGTCTATCTTTTGCAGTAACTGAGAATATGACCCCACTATGCCCCATCAACCGCGGCAACGCACACACCGCTGCCAACGTCAGCGGCGTACGCCGCATGGCATATGACCGCGCCGGCACCGTCCTACACACCCAGGACGTTCTCGGCCAAACCGTCACCTCCGCGCCCGGCGCAGGCCGCAACTACGCCGCCCCCGCTGCCATCTCCACCGGCAACCTCAGGCAGTTGAAAGAACCCAAGCCCGGCTGAATGATTCCCGTTACATTTCCCACTGATATTTGATATATTCGTACAGATCTCCACAAGTTCAATTTGTTCCGAAAGGATGGTGTCTGGTGAGTTCCAGGAAAGACTCCGATTCACGTAAGCAACCAGACCCGGGCTTTAGCCGGCGCGGGTTTCTTGGCGGCGTAGGTGGCGGCGTGGCGGCGACCGGCCTGCTTGAAAGCGAAGCGCAGGCGCAAACGGGAGCGACCATGGGTCCCGCGGCTGTC
>CAIXUF010000801.1 GCA_903922535.1 Candidatus Hydrogenedentota bacterium | reverse complement strand
GAGAGTCACATGCAAAAAATGGTTAGGTGCTCATATGCTTGCTAACTACCGTTGTTCACAACGGTTTCCCGTAAATATTGTTATGATGTCGTATTCTTTATCAACATATGTCCCGTCCGGCTGTAGATTGACACTTTGCAACAGAAAGGCCGGTGTCAATGCGTGTTGCAATTAGGTATAGTGAGGCGTTCAAGTCGCAGGTATTGCGAGAACTGGAAGCGGGTAAGTTTGTGAGTGTGATGGCGGCCGCGCGGGCATACGGTGTCAGCGGGGTTGGAACCATTCGGTATTGGGCACGGAAATACGGGAAGACGCATTTGCAAGGAAAGGTGGTACGCGTGGAGACGCCAAAGGAAAACAGCGAAGTCAAGGAGTTGCGCAAACAGGTTCGGGAATTGGAGAAGGCGCTGGCGTATGCGCACATCGATTCGAAGCTGGATGCGGCGTATCTGCGCATTGCTTGCCGCCGCGCGGGTATCGAAGACGTGGAAGACTTTAAAAAAAAGCACGCTGGGAAGCAGTGAATCACGTGGTGGACCAAGGGGCTAAGCAGACGGGGATTACTGTTAGCGAGCTGTGCGTCCGGGTGGATATGAGCCGTCAGAACTATTATGCAGCCCGACGATTGCGCCAGCGCCGGGAAGTGGATGAGACGTTGATTCTGGAGTTGGTACGGCGCGAGCGGCAGATGCAACCGCGCCTGGGAGGGCGAAAGTTGCTGTTCCTGCTGCAAAAGGATCTTAAGGAAACAGGCGTGACCGTGGGGCGTGACCGATTCTTTGAATTGTTGGCTGAAAACGACCTGCTGGTTGTTCCGAAGCCCTGTAGACCGCATACGACGAACAGTCGGCACTGTCTGCCGGTCTTCACCAATCTGCTGGCAGGGCGTGATTTGCAGGCGCCCAATGAGGCCTGGGTGAGTGACCTGACGTACATTCGCACCGATGAAGGGTTCCTCTATGCGTCTCTGATCACCGATGCGTTTTCCCGCAAAATCGTCGGCCACTCTATCGGCGACACCCTGGAGGCAGAGGGCTGCCTGAAGGCTTTGGATCTGGCCTTGAGTGCATTGCCCAAGGACAAGCATCCGATCCACCACTCGGATCGGGGAACCCAGTATTGTTGCCACGATTATGTTGATCGGCTGCAGGCCCGGAACATGCCCATCAGCATGACCGAGATCATGCACTGTTATGAGAATGCCATGGCTGAGCGGGTCAATGGGATCTTGAAGCAGGAGTATGAAATGGATCGTACGTTTCGGACCAAGGCGCAAGCCAAGGCGGCGTTCCTGCAGGCCGTCTGGCTCTACAATCACCGGCGGCCTCACCTGAGTTTGAATTATCGCTTTCCGTCCGATGTCCATGCGGAGGCGGCATGAAGAATACGGGATCCCAGTCCTGCCTCGCCGCGTTCCGCCCTTGGCCCTTCGGGCCACCCCTACGGGGACGGGCTCCACACGGCGAGGCAGGACTGCGTGTTGCATGTGGGCTGGATCCCGCGGCACGGCGCACCCCAACCAACGGCACCCTCCCACGCCGACAGGCAACGGCCCCCGCTGGGGGCCTCGCCTGCACTCAACCACTCTGCTCTGTGTAATCATATGACTGTGTCGAGAAACATCAATAAAGTGTCAAATCGAAATCAGGACGTGACACATGGCAAACTGCCCTTCATGACTCTATCACACAAACCTCCGCCTCTCCCATCCGGCGCCGCCCGGCGGCCGCCTGCTTTTTCTCCGATGCTGTTGTCGGCGCTGGTCTATCCCGGGGCTGGGCAGTTGATGCAGAAGCGGTGGGGGATGGGGGTCGGATTTGCTTTGGCCTTCACGGTGCCCATGGTGTGGTTTGTCGTGGAGGTTGTCCGGGTTTTGAGTGCCTATTACGCCTTCATGGTGGATTTCAAGGGAGCAACAGGTGTGGCGCCTGGAGCGGCGTCGATCGCTGTGCCGT
>CAIXUF010000800.1 GCA_903922535.1 Candidatus Hydrogenedentota bacterium | reverse complement strand
CCCCGTCGGTACCGGTGAAATTGGACACGATACCATTGGTTGCCACCACATCTTCAACCGTAAATCCCGTCACGGCTTCGCTTACATGTGCCGTCACGATGAACGAAGAATCTTTGGCCGCGGCCCCCGCCGCCGTGGTCAGCGTTACTTTGGGCACCTCTGTGTCCAGGCCGATGACGGCACTGATCTCATCCGTGGACAGGTTCCCCGCCCCGTCCCTCAACTGCGCGTAGACATTCACCGGCAGGGTGTCGTTCTCCACGTCCGCCAGGGTCCACAACGTGGTCTGGGCAAAAGCCTGCCATTCGGACCAGGTGCTGTTGTCATTGCTGAAGCGCATGGCCACCACGCCCGAACCACCGTTGTTGACCGCGGCTATTTCCAGGGTGACCACCCTGTTCGCCGTGTAGGGCAATCCGCCGTTGATGGTGAGCGTGCCCGTGGGCGGCGTGGTGTCCAGCTTGATGGTGTCCTCATAGCTGGCGGACACGTTCCCGGCAGCGTCTTTGAACCGGACGTAGACGGTCTTTACGCCGTCGCCGGAACTCAGTGTGTACGCATAGTTGGAGCTTGCCGCATAATCCACCCAGTCACCCCAGGTGCTGTCGTCGCTGCTGAACCGCATTTTGGCCACACCCGAGCCTGAACCGTCGCCCGCCGCCAGCGTCAACGTCACCGCCGTCGTGGCCGCATAGCCCGTCGTTGTGTTAATGAGGATGGTACCGGTGGGTGCGGCGGTGTCCAGGGTGATGCCGTCGCTGGTTGTCAGCACGTTGCCGGCCCAGTCCTTGAACTGCCCGTACACGGTCTTCGCGCCGTCGCCCGCGGACAGATCCCATACTGCGGAGGCCGAGAAAGACTGCCAGTCGCCGTAGGTGCTGTTGTCATTGCTGAAGCGCATGTACGCAACGCCCGAGCCGCCGGTGTCCGTAACATCCAATGTCAGCGACACCCCGGTGCCGGTCGCGTAGGCATCGCCGCCGTTGACCACAATCGTCCCGGTGGGATCGGTTGTGTCGTAGGTTCCGCCCAGGGTGTTGGACGCGGCATTCAGGTTGTAGGGGGACACGGCCTCTGTGCACACGTCCGCAGCCACATTAACGGTCACGTATCCCTGCGCCGTCGGTGTCACGGTCCAACTGTAGCTGGCGCCTGACCCGGAGAAACTGCCCGCCGTGACAGATCCGTTGCTGACCGTCACATCGGTGGCGTCGAAACCGGTGACTTCTTCCGTAAAGGTGGCCGTCACGGGAACGGGCGAGATATTGGTTGCCACGGAACCCGCCGTCGTGGTCAACAGGACGCCGGGTTTCGTGGTGTCCAGCATGATGGTGTCGCTGATCGTGACCACGGAGTCATTGCCCGCGTTGTCCTGGAGCCGGACATAGACGGTTCGTTCCCCGTCCGGCCCGGCGGCCAGGGTCCACGGCGCGGACTCCGCCCAGGTCTGCCAGCCACTCCAATTCGTGTTGTCGTTGCTGAACCGCATCTTCGCCAGGCCATAGCCACCGTTGGGAATGTGGTAGAGCGTCAACAGCACGGAGGCGCTGCCTGTGGCGGTGTCGCCGCCATTAATGGTGACCGTGCCCGAGGGGGGCGTGGTGTCCATTTTGATGGTGTCTTCGGAGGCGGCGGACACGTTCCCCGCCGCATCGCGGTACTGGACGTACACGGTCTTTATGCCGTCCGGGGTGGGCAGGGTCCAGGACTTGCTGGTGCCGTACGCCTCCCAACTGCTCCAGATGCTGTTGTCGTCGCTGAACCGCATTTGTGCAACGCCCGTGCCGGCGCCGTCGTCCGCCGCCAGCGTCAGGGTCACGCCGCGCGTGTTGGTGTATTCTGCGCCCGCGCTGATGCTGATGGTGCCGGTGGGCTCCGACGTGTCCAAGGTGATGGTGTCGCTGGTCGTG
>CAIXUF010000799.1 GCA_903922535.1 Candidatus Hydrogenedentota bacterium | reverse complement strand
GGTATGCACCCCTTCAGTTGGTGTTGTGACACCGGATCCGGCCGGGGAAATATGCACCGTGAGCGTAACCACATCTTCCGGCGCCACCGCACCCTCGTAGGCGCCCATGTCAATGCCAACGCCTTGAGGACGCGCCACCCCACGGATATCCTTGGCGGGCGCGTTCGCCGCCATGCCCGTGTCAAGGCACGGGGAGCCCGTTTGAAGTTGCAGTTCGCCTACGCCAGCGTCCAAGAACAGCGGGTCTGCGCTGATGTTCCCGACGCCGCCATAACCGCCCTGGACACAGGAATACGACACTGAAGCCGAGGATCCATAGTTATAGATTTCATCCGGGGCGTCTCCCCAGAGAATGCAGTTCGTGCAGGTCACCGAACTCCAGGCAATGAAAACGGCCCCACCGCCCCGGCTGTAACGCCCAGTTGAGGCTGTGTTGCCATAGAATGTGCAGTTGGTCGCCGTGATCGACGCGGGAGCGCCACTGCTGTTGTCGGCGGCTATGGCACCGCCATCCGTGGCTGAGTTCCCCAGGAAGACACAGTTCGTGAGCGTTGCGGTCGCTCCCTGGCCGGCGAAGATTCCCCCCGCTTCGTTCGAAGCGGAGTTCTCAATGAACCAACAGTTGTTCACTGTTGCAGCGGCGGCAGTTCTGTAGAGCATCAGTGCGCCGCCACAACCGCTGTGGGCCGTGTTCCGATAGAACGTGCAGTTTGCGATGGTCGTGACGCCGTCCGCTGCGACACCGCCCCGGTCTCCGGGACTGCTCCCGCGCATTATCGTAAATCCATCGAGAACCATGCCCGTGCCCTCAGGCAGGTTGACACACTGGCGCGCGTCCTCGCCGTCGATGGTTGTTACGTGCTTTCTCCAATCGCGCTGGCTGCGGACGGTTTCCGTCCCCGCGAAGCCGCCGTACAGCGACACCTTGTCCTTGACGGTCACGAAGTAGCCCGTCGTCCCCGTGTAGGTCCCCTCCGCCGCCCACACCTGGCCGCCGCCCGCGGCGGACGCGGCGTCAATGCCCTCCTGAATCGTTTGGAACGCCGTTTCCCAAGAGGCGCCGTCCCACGGACCAACGGTGTTCGCCACATTCACACGGTAAGACGCGATCACAGCAACGGTCACGGTCCGCGTCACCTCGGTGGCGCTGTTGCCGTTGCCATCGTCCACGTTGTAGGTCACGGCGTAGGTGCCAGCGACCGCCGTGTCCACCGTGTCACCGCCCACCGAAACGACCAGGCCTGCCGCGCAGTTGTCCGTGGCGGTGGCGCCCAACTCTTCGTACATGTCTCCCCGCTCAACCGAAACTTCGGCTTCCCCGTTCAGCGTGATGACGGGCGCGATCGTGTCAGACACCGTCACCGTGCGGACAACCTCAACGGCATGGTTCCCGCCGGCGTCTTCCACGTTGTAGGTGATGGTGTAGGTTCCGACAACCGCCGTATTTACTGCATCGCCGCCAACCGCGATGTTCCCTGTCAGGTCGCCGTCGACATCGTCCATGGCAGTTGCGCCTGCGTCCGTGCAGGTTGCGCCGCACTCCACCGTGACGGCGGCCTCGCCGACAAGCGTAATCACCGGCGCCGTC
>CAIXUF010000798.1 GCA_903922535.1 Candidatus Hydrogenedentota bacterium | reverse complement strand
GACGGCGCCGGTGATTACGCTTGTCGGCGAGGCCGCCGTCACGGTGGAGTGCGGCGCAACCTGCACGGACGCAGGCGCAACTGCCATGGACGATGTCGACGGCGACCTGACAGGGAACATCGCGGTTGGCGGCGATGCAGTGAATACGGCGGTTGTCGGAACCTACACCGTCACCTACAACGTGGAAGACGCCAGCGGAAACCATGCCGTTGAGGTTGTCCGGACGGTGACGGTCACGGACACGACCAAGCCGGTTGTCAGTCTTAATCATGGGTGGGGGACGGATACCGTCGAGTGCGGCGACGCATACGTGGATTCGGGCGCCACCGCCTGGGACGATTGCGCGGGCAACCTGACCGGGAGTATTGCCGTTGGCGGCGATACGGTGAACGCGAAGGTCGCCGGAACCTATACCGTCACCTACGGTGTGAGTGACGGCACCACCATTGCCGATCCGGCCACGTTGACCGTGGTTGTGCAAGACACCACCCCACCGGTCATCAGCCTCAACGGCGAGGCGAATGTGAAGGTGCAGCGCGGCGGCACGTACACCGAGCTGGGCGCCATCGCCACGGACAACTGCGCGACCGACCTAGTCGTGACGATTGGTGGCGACACGGTGAACACGGATGCCTTCGGCACCTACACCATGACCTACAACGTGAACGACGGCAATGGCAACAGTGCCGACCAGGTCACGCGCACCGTAACCGTTACTGAGACCATATCTTACCGTGTTAGTGCAGAAAACACCGCGGGACCCTGGGATGGCATGTCTTGGGCCACGGCGTTCCGGGAGATCCAGTCCGCCGTCGATGCGGCCGCCAGCGGCGGCGGGGGTGAGATCTGGGTTGCGGAGGGCACGTATTCTGAAACCACAGTAAACGTGTTGAACGCGAACAATATCCGGCTCTACGGTGGATTCGCGGGCAATGGGGCTGACGGAGGCGAAACAGCATGCGCCCAACGAAACCCCGATCTTCATCTTACGGTGATCGACGGGGAAAATGTTCGCCGATGCCTTTACACAGAGGGGGCCAGTGGGATTGTGCTGGATGGGTTCACTGTACAGCATGGCTTGCACATTGACTCTTCGGGGAATATATATGGCGGAGGAATCTACAACCCTGGTTCCGAGTTAACGCTGAACAATTGCGTGATCATGAATTGTTCATCCGGCTATAGCGTCGGCGGCGGGATTATGAATTGTTGCAACGGGTCACTTGCAGCCACAAACTGCAAGTTCCTAAGTAACTCGTGTGGATGGGCCGGGTCGGCCGTTGCGAACATGTCTGGTGCGTCGCTCTTGATGAGCAACTGCCTGTTTGCCGGAAACGCCTGCACGGCGTATCCCGCAACCGGAGTCATCTTGTCGCAAGGTACAGGCTCAAACGTCGTTCTGACCAACTGCACGTTCTGGGGCAACACCGGGTCCAACGGCGGTGTGCGGGTAGACAGTCCGGCGACGTTGCAGATGGGCAACTGCATTCTTTGGGGCAACAGCATGCCGGTGATTACGTCCGATGCAATAGCCGCGTACTGTGACATTCAAGGCGGATACGCGGGGACCGGAAATCTCAATGTGGATCCGCTGTTTGTTGACGCGGCAAACGGAAACTGGCAATTGCAGGCTGCGTCTCCATGCCTTGACACAGGCACTCTGGAGGGCGCGCCCGCCGCAGACATTCGCGGGGTGGCACGTCCCCAGGGTGCGGGCATTGACATGGGCGCCTATGAGGGGGCTGCGACGATTGTGGACACGACGGCGCCGGTGATTACGCTTGTCGGCGAGGCCGCCGTCACGGTGGAGTGCGGCGCAACCTGCACGGACGCAGGCGCAACTGCCATGGACGATGTCGACGGCGACCTGACAGGGAACATCGCGGTTGGCGGCG
>CAIXUF010000797.1 GCA_903922535.1 Candidatus Hydrogenedentota bacterium | reverse complement strand
CCGCCCCCGCCACCCGCACCCGCACCGCCTCCCGCCCCTGCCACCACCGCCGCAGCACAAACGTCAGCGGCCCCGTCACAGGCCGCGTGCCGGCAGCGCATTTGATCTGGAAAACAAGCCTCCGCGCCGTCTGCGCCACCACGCTCACCTGCGTCTCCTGCCGCTCCTGTTCGTAGCGTCCGATGGCCCCAAACGTGTCCACCCACACCTCCGGACTCCGCTGGGCCAGATACGCCAAAATCTTGTCAAACACCGCCGGCGACAGCGGATGATAGTCAGTTTCGATGCCATGAATCATCGGCACCAGCCACTTCCTCTGGGCAATAGCCTCATCAATGTCCCCCTGAGCCTTCTGCAGCGTAAAACCGTTGCCGCCGAACTCCGTCCAATGATCCCGCAGGTACAGGTGCCGCTCGCGCAACTCCTCTTCCACCCGTGGGTTACACTCGTTGTAAGGGCACACAAAACTCACCGGCGGCGTGCCGATTTTCTCGGCAATCAGCTTGGCGCTCTCATCAATCTGGCGGTCGAGTTCCTTAGGCGTTACGCGGGTCAAAAACGGGTGCGTCAGCGAGTGGTCGCCAATCTCGTTGCCTTTGCGGGCCACCTCTCGCCACTCATCCCAGCTCACCTGGCCCCACCCATCGCGGCTCCGCGGCATCGGGCCGTCGGCATGATCCCGCGTCAGGCCGGCGATGACAAAGAAGCTGGCCTTGAGGTGGTATTTCTCGAGCAGCGGCACGCCAAACGCCACCTGGTTTTCGCTGCCATCATCAAACGTCAGCGACACGGCGGCGGGTTTGTCGTCGAGGAACGGGGCGATCGTTACGATGGGCTCGGTAGCCGGGGGCGGGGCGAGGAGCGTCTGGCCCACCGCGGACAGCAGGGCCAGGCCCAGCAGGAGATGTGTCCAGTTTCGCACCATAGGCCTTATCCAGTGATTTCCCCCGTCCGGCCGCATACAAGAGCGGCAAGAGGACCGGAGTGGTGAGTCGGATGCCTACCTTTATAGCGGTAAACGCTGGGGGTTGGCAAGGCTTGCTGCGGGGGGGGGAAAATGTTAGAGTACGCAGCTCGTTTCATCGGAAAGGCAGGCAAATCATGGCTCGACGTCGCAGGAATCACGCCCTTCGTTGGGGCACCAAGAAGGCCAATCATGGCCGGAAGCCCTCGAAAGGGCGGATTAAGGGCTGGAGCGTCAAGCATTATTCGCATTTGGCGCCGTAATCCATCAAAGAATTCATCCAATGAGACCGTCCGTCCCACCTGAGCACGCGGGCCGCGTTCGCGTTTCCGCGCCCATTTTTCCACATTAATAAAAAAGCCCCAACTGCCGCGACACAAATGCGACAGTTGGGGAAGGAAGCACGACCGATCATCGGGTTTCTGCACTCGCAGCGTTCTTTTTATGGGACGTTAGCGAAGCCGAAGAGCCAGATGAACGCGGTCGGTGCGAACACTAGGGCGAGGGCACCTAAGAGCAGCCAGGCGTCGGTCCAGCCGAGGGTGGGGGATTCAGCGGTTTTCGTGGTCATGGCGAAGCTCCAAAACAAGCTTGGGAACATAGGACAAGCCGCGGAGGTCTCTCTCGCCTTTTGGGATTCTGGTTACGGGGTCTGAACAGCGGACGTGAGAATCGGGGTAAACATACCCCGGATTTGGGGGGAAAGCAAAAAGATTCTGCTCCCCTTTGCAGGCGTCTTGACGCGAAAGATCGCGAAATGGGCGCGAAAAACCGTGAAATATCGCGAAATTGCGCCAAATTGTTCTGATTTTGGTGGTTTTTTCGTGATTTTGCGCGAAATATCGTCATTTCGATGGGTTCTGCGCGTTATACCGATGAGGTAAGATAGGATTGAGTTGTTTGTCCCCTCACCCACCCCCGCCGCCGACGGCGGGTCCGAACGGGAGTTGTGATATGGCGATTCGGTTATATAAGTTGGCGTTGGGTCTGGGCGTGGCGG
>CAIXUF010000796.1 GCA_903922535.1 Candidatus Hydrogenedentota bacterium | reverse complement strand
CTGCAATCCCCGCAACGAGGAAAAGCACCCAACCATATACCCCTGAAACTCTTTGCTGATGCATGGCTTAACCTTCTTCCTTTAAGTTCCTCATAAACTCACCGGGAGAAACCCCCGATGACAGACTGCCGATATTCTGTGCCTTTTCGGACAATTGTCCCTATTAGTTTATCGGTAAACAGCTTTTGAGTCAAGACCCCGCCTTCAGACTTCCTCTCTTACGGCAACTTTTGCCATCGCTGAGTCTGTCATTCTTGGCGCGTAAATGGCGCGATCTACTGCCAGCCCCCCGCCGGTGACCCGCGGCAGAGACCCTGTAATCCAAAACCTGCCCTTCAAAACCGTGTCAAAACACCTCAATCCCCTCTGAAAAGCGCTTCGTCCGTCACCATCCGAATGAAGGCAGTCTTGGCCTCCGTGTATCTCTCACGCTCCGTTCGAAACCGGACGGCCAACTCGTGCTTCAGCGCGGCATACGCGCAGGCCGTTTCGGGATGCGAGACAAGATAATCCCGAAAGGCCAGCCCTTCCCACAGTCGGTGTCCCGGCGGCGCAACATGGACATGGTGCGTGCGCGGGCCGTTCAGCCGCAGGCGCTTGATGAAGATCATGTGGTCCGAATACCACCAGTACTCCCAGCAATCGCAGTTCAGCGCGGGGAGCAGGCAGCGGTGCGCCTCATCGAACGACGGCGTCTCCACCAGCATGTCGATCACTGGCTTTGCGGGCATCCCCGGCACCGACGTGCTGCCGTAATGCGCCACACGGGTTGCGCCCGCCGGAAGCATCCCGCGAAGCCACCCCGCCATCTCCTTGAACTTCTCCGGCCACGAAACGTCGTATTCCACCAGTTCAATCGCATCCTCCGCGCTCAGGGCTCCCGCGCCGCCCACATAGGCGTTCGTGGTAATCGAAAACGGGCACAACTGCGGTACACAATGAGGAATGGCCGCTTCAAATTCGCCGACGGGGAATGCACCGGATTTATCCAACCAGGTCCAATCCAAAGGGAAGCGCTCCTTCGCGCCCCCCGCCCCGAAGACCTCTCCGAAACTCTCCCCGAGCATCAACCCTGTCATCCCATCCGGAATTTCTTTCAGGCACCCGACCTCAACACCCAGGAACTGCCAGAGGCGGTCCCTGCCCATTATCGCGCGAAATCCAACCAAGCGTGACAGGCGCCCTCCACAGTCCACTTCCCCCAAGAGCCTTGGAATCACTTCGCTGTAGAATGCCTCGACCGCGTCCCCGACACTTTTCCCCGCCGCAAGAACCCGCCATACGCCAACAAGACAGATCTTCGCTTCCTTCATGAGAAACCCTTTGATTTCAACCGCTTGCGAATGATACATGAACCTTGGCGCCGAAGAGCGTGACACCTTTACGACAAAGATGTTTCATCCGCCTTCATTGACGTGATACATTGCACGCCGGGAATACAAAAGAGTGGGACTGTCAAACTTAAGAAAGACAACTATACACCCATGAATCCCGAGCATATCACGAAAATCGCCGCAAGACTCAAACTCGCTGTCGGCCAGGTGAACGCCGCGGCGACGCTCTTTGCAGAAGGCGGCACCATTCCCTTTGTAGCCCGCTACCGCAAGGAGGCCACCGGGTCGCTGGATGAAGTCGCACTTGCGGGCATCCGCGACCAGTTGGACCAGCTTGCCGAACTCGACAAGCGCCGTGAGGCGATTCTGAAATCCTTGGAAGAGCGCAAACTGCTCACGGACGCCCTCAAAACCGACGTGATGGCCGCAGACACAATGTCGCTCCTGGAGGATGTCTATCTCCCCTATCGCCCGAAACGCCGCACGAGGGCCACCATCGCGCGCGAAAAGGGCCTGGAACCGCTCGCACTGAAGCTGCTGGAGCAGAAGATTGCCGATGTGAAGAGGGCGGCGAAGGCGTATGTGAATGCCGACAAGGGCGTCGCCGACGTCGCTGAGGCCTTGCAGGGCGCGCGGGACATCATTGCCGAAATGGTCAGTGAGGACCCGCAGGTGCGTGGCAGGGTCCGCGACCTATTCCTCTCCATGGGCGTCTGCGAAACCAAGG
>CAIXUF010000795.1 GCA_903922535.1 Candidatus Hydrogenedentota bacterium | reverse complement strand
TCGGGCCGCAGACAGGAATGTCTGCGCCACACTGGCATGTGTCAACTTATGATCAAGACGTGGCGCGAAGGCGTTTCCAAGAGCATCTTGGCAGCGTGAGAAAGGGTTGCTGAGCGATGAAAAAGAACGGATTGCTTGTGCTGGCAGTGTTGTGTCTGGCCACCGTTGCCGCAACCGGCAACGACAACACCGGAAAGGGGGAATCCATGGCGCCGTTCGACATTCGGCCCTTTGCGCTGCCGAACACGACACCGGATGAGGTGTGGTTTGAGGAGGCCCGCGACATTGTGCGGTTGGTGGTGGAGTTTGACGGTGCAGTGCCGGATGACATGGTGGTGTCCTACCAGCGCAAAGTCTGGCCCGAAACACGCCTTGAGGAGATGTCGAAGAACCATCCGGGCGGATTCGGTTGGACACACCAGGATGACTGGTTCAACGGCCAATGGCAGCATGCGGCCGTAGAGGTGAAGAAGCTGGAGGAACACCGCGCCGAGATCACGTTCAAGGGTATAAAGACGGAAATGACCAAGCTCGATCTGGGCGACTATGACGTGGCATTCCGCAGGACGTATGCGGTGAAAGTGGACGCAAAGGGCAACCCGGCCATCAAGTCCGTGTACACCGCCTCCACCCCGGCGCACACCGATCTGCGCGTCGAACTGGACGCGGGCGTGACGACACCGGGCGGAAACGGGATGGGGAATGACGGGTACAATGCCGTTGTGGGCGCGGCGTCGGAAGCGGCGCGGGCAAGCGAACCGCGGTGTTTCCGCATAGGCGTGGACCACATGATCCCGGCGCACACCTACAGCGGCGACGACGGCCAGGTGAAGTTCAATTTCGGCGGCGAGTCCTTCACCATTTCGCTGGTGAGCCTGGAACAGGAAGGGCCGATTTGGTTCGAGGACCTTGGCGTGTTCATCACCCGCGTCGGTGATCCGACCACCTTCGCGCAGTACCGCGAACGCATCAAAGACCTCAAGACGATTCGCCAGAAGGTGCTGGAGCATCCGGAGCAGAGCCTCTCCGGCGCGCACAACGGCCAGCCGCGCCCGCATGTGGACAATTACAACCTCGGCTGCACAGGCGCCGCACAGCGCTTCTGGCTGGATTTTGACGGCGACGTCACACTGCAAAAGCGCAATGTGTCGTGGCTGCCGAGCATGCATCCCGAACGATGGAAGAACGCGGGCAACGACGCGGCCCGGTTCTATTTCGGCCTGGAGAACTGGCGCGTCACGGCGCGCTATCCCGATCCAGAACCCGTCATGGCCTACAACATCGCCGCGCGCCGGGAAGGGCTGTCGATGGAGCAGCAATCCTTTGCCGTGCCGCTGCTGACGCCCATCCTTTCGGGCGACTGGCAGGGTGGCGACCCGATGGTCGCGCTGCTGCGCTTCCGTTTTGAGAACAATGGAACCGTGCCGGTTCGCGCCGAACTGCCCATCCAGTACACGCAGGACGGTGCCCGTTCGGGGCACGGCGCCACCCACGACGGCCACCGCACCACGCGCGGGCCGCTCGACGCGCTCACAGTAAAGGACAACCGCATTCTAAGCCCATTCAAGAACAGGTTGTACGTGCGCTGCACGCTGGACACCACAATGACTGTCGAGGCGCGGGGAGACACCGTGCTGATCGCCCGCGAATTGCAGCCCGGCGAAAGCTGCGAGGCCGTGCTCAAGATTCCCTATGTGGCCCCCGAAGGCGAAAAGGAACTGGCTGCGCTGGACGGACTTTCCTTCGACGACTGCAAGCCGCAGGTGACCGAGTACTGGCGCAACGCCGCCGCAGGCGGCGCGCGCGTGCAGGCGCCGGAACCGGAACTGGGCGCGCTGCACACCTCCCATCTGGCCCACGTGCTCATGGCCGACTACAAGATGCCCGACGGCCTGGTCAACACATCGGTGGGCACGTCGACCTATGGCAACTTCTCCAACGAGTCCTGCATGATCGTCAACGAACTCGACCAGCGCGGCGTGGCCGACGAGGCGCAGAAGCGGCTCGACCTGTGGATCAAGTACCAGGGCACGGTGGAACAGGCAGGCAACTTCACCGACTACATTGGCATGTACTACGGTGCGGGCGGATTTGAACAGGGCTCGTACAACCAGCACCACGGCTGGGTGCTGTGGTGCCTCTGCGAGCACTACCTGCTCACGCACGACGAGGCATGGTTCGCCAAGAACGCCGACTCCATCATTGCCGGTGCCGACTGGATATTCCGCCAGCGCAAGAACACGATGACCGAACTGCCGCACTCGCGCGGCTGGGAGCGGGGCTTCCTGCCCGCGGGCAGTCTGGAGGACGTGACCGACTTCTACTACTGGCTGTCGACGAACACGCTCACCTGGCGCGCCGCCGAATACGCGGCGCGCGCGCTGGAGGCGGCGGGACATCCCGATGCGGC
>CAIXUF010000794.1 GCA_903922535.1 Candidatus Hydrogenedentota bacterium | reverse complement strand
TATTTAAATCATATAATTTAACCTTAACCCGCTCATCTTTTGAGGATGATTGCAAGTCCGGGATTGATGCCTGGATCAACGGAAAACCCGCCGACCCTATTTGTTCTTCTTGGACTTTGAGCCGAAATTGGTCTTCGGATTGGGCGGAGCCCCGTCGGGTTTTTCCTGCCTGACCTCGTTGCCGGCATCACCGTCGGTTTTGGGCGCGGCGGTATCGTTGTCCGCCGGAGCGGGCTCCATCTCCACCGGCACCCCCGGCGGGGCGACATAGACCTTCGTCTCCGGCTGGCCGGATTCTTGGGGCGCAGGCGGGGGTGGGTTCTCGGGATCGTGGGGCGGGAATTCGGGTGGAGCGGGCTCATGGGGCACCAGCAGGGGTATTCCCTCCGGAATCGGGCGCTGGTTCACAGGCAGAACAGGCTCTTCCTTGGTTTCCCCCTTCTTTTTCTTGGAGGAGCCTTTTGTGTGCTCCTTCTTCTTGTCCGACTTCTGCCATTGTCCGGGCTCGGGCGCCTGTTCAGCGGCGGCGGTGGCCTTCTGGACGGGCGGTTGCGGCGGGGCGGGCGTTTCCGCATCCATTTCCACCGCCCTGGGCCGTTTTGCCTGGCCGGGGGAGACGGGGTTGGTGACGCTCAGCGTCGGCATGTCGTCGGGTTGCTGCGGCGGAGAGGGGGCATTTGGATCGGCGGAGATCATCTCGCCCTTGCCGTTGGTGAGCAGCACGATGGTGTCGCGGTTTGATGCCTTGTGGCGCGCGACGCTGAGCACACGGTGCTCCGGCTGGGCCGTTTTGTTGGCCGCATAGGCGTTCGCAATCACGGGATCGTCGAACACCTCGATGTTGATGTTGTCGAACTCGTCGTATTTGTGGCGCAGGTCGCGGGCGAGTTTCACCATATCGTCGCGCAGACTTCCCGCAGGAACCAGGCCGATCATGCCCTTGAGGGATTGCGCGTCGCCGCCCAGTTTCTGGGCTTCAGCGGCGGTGCGCCCCCATTCGCGGATCACGGTGAACTTGAACGGGGGCGGCGGGGGCGCCGGTTTCGATGGCGGCTCGGAAAGGGCCTGGTCGACCGCCGCGCCGGCCGGCCGGGGCACCGAATTGATGTCGGCCATGCCCTGCGCCCCGCGCAGGGCGTTGAGCCGGCGGATTTCGTCGCGCAGTTGGTTGTTTTCATCGCGCAGGTCGGCCATGATTTTGTTGACCATGAGGTCAAGCGTGCCTTGCAGCATGCGCATGTCGTCGCGCAGCGCGCAAACCTCCGACTGCAACTGCTCCATGGTGGCCGGTCCTTCCGGCGAGATTGTTGGGGTTGGAGCGGGAGCCGGAGCCGGAGCGGGAGCGGGAACCGGGGTGGGAACGGGCGCGGGAACGGGTTCAGGAACGGGTTCAGGAACCGGTGTTGCCTCCACAGGCTCGGGAATCGTTGCGGCCTCGGCCGCCGCAGGTGCGGCGGCTGCCTCTGTTGCGGGGGCCGGGACGGCCGGGGGGGCGGTTCCCGCAGGACCGTCCGCGCCGAACGTGGCGGTGGTCACGAGAAGTAAAGCGATTGCAAGCGTTGCGGCGATAGATTTCGACACGGTGTTCATAGGCGCTGATGGTACCATGTTCGGCGGGTCGCCGGGGTAATGCGGGATACCCTGTTTCTGTCTGTTCGGGTCCTTGTGACCCCCATAACAACGTCTGCCGGAAGAAGATAAGCGACATCTGGACAGACAGCGGAATAAGGACAAGACTCATGGTCGCAGCACGAGCCTCTTGGTGCCCCCGTCCCTGTCCCCTTGCGGCCTACCGGCTGGCCAGCGCCAGTTTCACACCAAGTGAGGCGAAAATGCCCGCAGTCAGCCAGCCGAAATACTTGGCAATGTGCGGCCGTTTCAGCACGGCCGCCCCGACACTTCCGGAGAGCCAGCCGATGATGCTGAACAACACCGCGGCCTGGACCATGAACACCGCACCCAGCAGCAGCATTTGCAGCGCCGCGTTGCCCGCGTTTGCGGAGACAAACTGCCGCAGAAACGCGAGAAAGAACAGGGCCACCTTGGGATTGAGCACATTCATGATGAAGCCCCGCCGAAACATGGCGAAACCGTTGGGCGTCGCCCCGGCATCCTGCCGAAGAATCAGCGTCTGTTCCTTGAGGGACTTGACGGCAAGCCACAGGAGGTAGGCGGCCCCGGCGAACTTAAGAACGGTGAACGCCCAGGCCGAGGAGTACAGCAGCGCCGAGATGCCCAGGGCCGCGGCGGTCGTGTGCACGCTGATGCCGCAGGCCATGCCCAGCGCGGCGGTGATGGCCGCGCGTCGGCCGCGCGAAATGCCCTGGGCCACGACAAAGGTGTTGTCCGGGCCGGGTGCCAGTGTCAGCGCGATTGATGCGAGAAGGAATGAGAAGAGGGTCCATGCGCTCATGGAACAAGTGTGCCACGGAAACGCGGCGGGAGACAAACGCGGCGCGCTGGTTTGTGTCATGGACGATATGGACGATATGGACGGCATGGACGATATGGACAAGGACCTGAATTGCCCGACGGATTCCGTCCATGTCGCCCATAGAGTCCATATCGTCCATGACCTGAAGTGCCGCGCCGATCATCCCGGAAGGTGCGCAAAACGACCCGCGAATGCCGTGCTGACACGGGTACAGGCGGCTGCTCCCAATACGGGCGGATGTTGGCCTGGCCTGGGTCGTCGGCGGGAACAGGAGGCCACTTCCCTGACGGCGTTCACTCGCCGATGTCGCTGTTCCAGTAGGCGAGGTCCACGAAGCGCTGCCAGGACATCAGGTCCTCGCGGGGGATTTGGGCGCCGAAGCGCGGCAGCCAGCGCGGTGCAGCCGGACGGCGCAGCAGCGGCATGCGCGCCTCGTCGGGGGTCATGTCGCGCTTCTTCATGTTGCAGGCGACGCAGGCGAGCACGAGATTCTCCCAGGTGTCCCTGCCGCCGCGGGAGCGCGGCACCACGTGGTCGATGGTGAGATCGGTTTTGGCGTGTCTGTCCCCACAGTACTGGCACACGTGGTGATCGCGCAGGAAGATATTCCGCCGCGAGAGGCGCACCTCCTGCCGGACGTATCCGTTGAATTCGGAGAGCACAATGACTTCGGGCACGCGGACGCGCATCGAGGGCGTGAGGATGTACCGGCGGGCGCCGATGCTCTCGCCCACCGCAGACAACTCGCACCACGATTTGAAATCATAGAGGGCGTAGTCGGTGGGGTGAACGACGCGCGCGTGGCCCTGAAAAAGCAGAGTGAGCGCCCTCTTGAGTGGCGCGACATTGACGGCCACCCAGGATTTGTTGAGCACGAGCACTTGCGCGTCTGTCATGGGCGTTCTCCCGGCGCGATGGCCGGATGTGCTGCCATTATACGCCCATTTGCCGGGGTGCATCAAAATGCGCCTCTTGAAAGACGCGCCCCTTGACATCGTTCAGATCATTCAGCGAAGTGCAGATCTTGCTTTCATTTGGTCATCGGCAAGCGGGCGGGATCCTTTGCGTCGCCCAGGATGACAAAAGCACTGTGCCACTTTCAGGATGAAAATGGAGGAGGGGCAACTAGTAGTATTCGCCGACGAAGGAGGCTGCGAGCACCGGTTCCTCAACGGCGTCGTCGTCAAGCTGCAACAGATGGTGCAAGCGCGCCGCGCTGTCGGCGCAGACCTCCTCAAACACGATGGCGACCCCTTGCGAATCAATCCTGCAAACGCTGCCATGGCATTCGACATGATGTTCGCGGGCTTCCCCGTCGCGCACCAGCCTCACCTTTACCGTGCAGTCCAAGGGCAGCATGCGCTCTGTCTCGAACAGCAGGCCGCCACGGCTGAGGTTCAGCGCGGCACCGTCCACAATCACCCCGCAGTTGAGACGCACTTCCACCCATATGGAAACTTTCTTCCGTGGGTACTTCCTATGTTCAGCCCACTTATCCTCCATCACGCGTTCCTCTTGTCGGCGCTTTTTTCAACAATGCCCCACCCCCGGAGCGGCAGGACAGACCACCGACGGGCCATCCCGATAGATGGTAGCACAAAGAAGCAATTTTGGCCAGTACTTTTTACGTATTCTTAGCCCCAAAGACTGCGGGAAATGAAGGAGTCCCGCCGAGGGGGTAATCTCTTGACACGAAGATGCTAAAGGGGGCTCTGTTTGTCCACAATGGGCAGTTGATCCAGCAATTCCTGCGGAGCGCCCGGCCACCGGTACAGGTCTCCGTTGCTGAGGACAAACACCGCTTTGCCGTCATCCTGCGGCACGCAGAAAATCCAGGAGCTTTGCGGGATCTGGTATTTGCGCAGCAGGGTGCCGTCGGTCAACGACCAGAGCCCGGCCGGACCGTAAGCGTCCAGGTTGGAGGCAAAGGCGAAGCGCCCGTTTGCGCTCAGCGTGATTGAATTCCTGATTTCCCCACGCGGGTTTCTTTTCTCAGGCAGTCCGGTATGAATGGTGTGGAGCATTTTGCCCGACTTGGCGTTCCAGATGCGGATAATCTGGCCCGACATCTGGGTGATGACCCGGTTGCCGTCCTCTGTAAAGACGGCGGCCAACTGGGAGTCCCGTTTGAACCGGTCGGTAACGACCCCGGCCCAGTCCTTGGCCACGTTGGCGAGCGAGTTCCAGAACCCGCCGTTTTGGTACTGGTATTGTTCGGCGAAGCGCTCGGTTTCCGTGAAGGTGTGCAGCAGCGCTCCGCTGGCCGCATCGAACATCCACGCCGAGTTGTTGCCGCCGCACAGCAGGTGGTTGCCATCGGGTGAAAAGCACATCGTGAGCCACCAGAGCCCCTTGTCTTTGCTTATGGCCATCGCACGCCGGGAATAGCCCTCGGACAGGTCGGTTACCTCAACCGTCTCTGTGGTGTTCACCGCCACGCGTTTCCCGTCATCCGAAAAGGCGGCGTTCATGCTGCGCCGGGTTTCCTGCTTGTCCGATACGGCGTACTGATCCACAATGCGGTCCGTTTGCGTGTCATACAGGCAGGCCACTTTGTCATCGGTTTGCAGGGCCAGCCAGCGCGCGTCCGGCGACATCGCCAGAATGTTTCCCGGGCCTGTGCGCACCGGGGTTTCACGATCATGTGTGTACAGGTTGAAGGTCATGTTCTGCGGGCGGCCATACTCGCTCCGCTTGATGGGACAGGAGCCGGCGACATGGGTCAGCGCCTTGTTGACAGTGAATCCGCCGTACATGTGCTTTGGGGTGCGGCAGCGCCACTCGGCCAGCTTGTTTGCGCCGTCCAGGGAGTACACGGAGTAGATGCGGAGCAGGCTCTCCTCCGTGTTTATGCTGACCAGCCGTCTCGACGCGGAAAGGTCATAATAGAAATGGGCGGGGGCGATGCGCGATCCGTCGAGCACCTTGCGCGGCGCGCCGTCCGGAGCCAGATTCCACACGTAGCGGTGGTTGGCACTGTCCCGCGAGAAGATCCATGCGGCGCCTGTTTCGTCTTCAAACACCGCGCCGACGCCAAATCGGTGGCCTTCGCGGCTGAGGGTCAATTGCTCCGCGCCCGTTTCCGCATCTATCACGCGGAGGGTCTTGTGGTCCGACGCGGTGCAGACCAGCCGTTTGCCGTCCCTCATCCAGAACGCATACCTGTCCAGGTCGCCCAGGTCCTTGAATTCCCGCAGCGTCGTGTGGGTGCGGGCGTCACTGATCTTCAGTGTTGTCTTGTCGTCTTCGTCGCCCGTCAGTTCGGCGAACTGTCCCAGACTGGAAAACGAGGGTGACGGCACATCCCATGAATAAGGCTCCTCCCAGCACGGGGTGATCGCGCCGCTGTCAATGTCCATGGTCTTCCATTTGTGCACCGGGTTGTCATTGCCGCCCTCATAGCTTTCGAGCATTACGGTCTTGCCGTCCGGGAACCAGCCGCGGAAGCCCTGCATGGTGGGCAGCACGCGCTGTGTGCGGTCGGCCACCCCGTAGAGTATGCTGCCCCGCTCGCAAACCATCAGGACCCGGCTTTCGTCCGGCGACAGAACGGCCTGATACACCTCTCCGTGTTGGGTGTCACGCCGCCACCAGGTCTCCTTGCCCGTGGCCGCGTCCACCAGAAAGACGCCCTGGTCCGACCACCCCAGCACCTGCCGTCTGCCAAAGCTCACCCCCTGATAGCCCCTGGGGGAGACGAGATAGCGGTGCCAGCGCTGCTCGCCCGATGCGACATCATAGACGTACACGCCGCCGTTGTTGGCAGTCAGCAGCAGATCCTCTTTCTCCAGGTAGGCGTATTGGTAGGGTGCGCCGCGAAACAGGCACTTCTCCGGCTCCGTCACCGTGTCCACCGCCCGCGCCGCCAGGCACGTCCATAAAGCACAAATCATCAACAGCAGAATCCGCTTGCAGCACATTCGCGGCGGATCAGGCCTCCCCGTCTGACGGCCCCGGGCGGTTGGACGCGCGCCGACAGCCAAGGACGGCTGTCTCACACAGGCCGGAGGCGGCGTCTGTTCGGATTTCATTGATCGGCAGGCGTGAATCTCATTCATCAGCCGTTCCCTTTATTTTGCCTCACCCGGCGCTCCGGGCCACTGGTACAAGTCTCCGCTGTTGAGGACCAATAGGGCCTTGCCATCGTCCTGGGGCACGCAGTAAAGCCAACTGCTTTCAGGAAACTGGTACTTGCGCAGCAGGGTGCCGTCATCCAGCGCCCACAGCCCGGCCGGACCGCTGTTGTCGTCGTTATAGGCAAAGGCGAAACGGCCGTTTGCGCTGAGTGTGATTGAATTCCGGATCTGGCCCTGCGGGTTTCTTATTTCGGGCATATGAGTGTGAATGGTGCGCAACACTTTGCCCGATTCGCTGTCCCAGACGCGGATAATCTGGCCCGCCGCGTGGGTGATGACCCGGCTGCCCCCCTCGGAGAAGGCGATCGCCAACGGGCTTCCCCCCTTGAAGCGGTCCGTGACCATCCCCGCCCAGTCTTTGGCCGTGTTGGCAAGGGAGTCCCAGAATCCGCCCTGGTACTGGTACGGGTCAGCGAAACGCTCGGGCTCCTCAAAGGTGTGGAGCAGGGCACCACTGGACGCATCCATCAGCCACGCGCAGTTGTCCCCGCCGCACAGCAGGCGGTTGCCGTCGGGTGAGAAGCACAACTTTACCCACCAGAAATTCTTGTTGCCCGAATTCATCGCGCGACGTGGGTAATCTTCGGACAGGTCGGTCACCTCAATGAACTCGCCGTTGTTCAGGGCCATGCGTTTTCCGTCGTCTGAGAAGGTGGCGCTCATGCTGGCGCTGTGACGGCCCTGGTCCTTGCCCGAAGGGACGTACTGGCCCACAAGGCGGTCCGTCTGCGCGTCATACAGGCAGGCCAGGGACTCGTCTGTCTGCAGGGCAAGATAACGCCCGTCAGGCGAGATTGCCAGGACCTTGCCCGGACCCGAGCGCACCGGCATTTCACTCTCCTGCGTGTACAGGGCGAAAGACATGTTCTGCGGGCGGCCGGAGTAGTCCTGCCTGGCCTGGAGGGAGGCGGTCGCGTGGGTCAGCGCCTTGTTGACCGTAAAGCCGCCGTACAGCCCCTTGGAAGTGCGGCAGCGCCACTGGGCCAGCCTGTTCGTGCCGTCCGGGGAATAGATCGCATGGACCCAGAGGTGGTCCTCCTCCATGTTTGTGGTGGCCAAGCGGCGCGGCGCGCTGAGATCATAATGGAAATAGGCGGGGGCAATCCGCGCTCCGTCCAGCACTTTGCGCGGCGCGCCATACGGGGCCAGTTTCCACACATAGCGGTGGTTGGCGCTGTCCCTCGAGAAGACCCATGCGGCGCCGTCACTGTCTTCAAACGGCGCGCCGAGTTCAAAGGCATGTCCGTCACCGGACAGGTTCAACAGCGGAACGCCCATCTCCGCGTCAAACACATGGGCCGTCTTGTGATCGGCCGTGACGCAAAACAGCCGCTTGCCGTCCTGCATCCAGGATGAATACCGGCCAATGTCGAGACCGTTGAATTCCCGCAGCGTTGCCCCGGTACGTGCGTCACTGATTCTCAGCGTTTGCTTGTCGTCCCGGTCTTCGGCCGTTTGCGCGAGTTGTCCGCGGCTAGAGAACGAAGGCACAGGCATATCCCAAGAATCCGGCTCTTCACGGCACGGGGTAAGCGCGCCGGTTTCGGTGTCCATTATGCTCCATTTGCGCACCGGGTCCTTGTCACCATTGCCGCCATCAAAGGCCATGCACATGACTGCTCCGCCACCCGGAATCCAGCCGCTGAAGCCGGATATCTTGGGCAACACCCGCTGTGTGCGGTCGGCCACCCCGTAGAGGATGCTGCCCCGTTCGCACATCTGCAAGACCCGGCTTTCATCCGGCGAAAATACTGCGTTGTTCACCTCGCCGCATTGCGTGTCGCGCCGCCACCACGTCTCCCTGCCCGTCGCCGCGTCCAGGAGAAACACCCCCTGGTCCGACCATCCCAGCACCTGCCGTTTTCCAAACCGCGCACCCTGACCGCCCCTGGCAGAAATGAGATACCGGTGCCAGCGCTGCTCACCCGAGGCAACGTCATAGGCATACACACCGCCGCTGTTGGATGTCAGCAGCAGATCCTCTTTCTCCAGATAGGCATACTGGTGGGGCGCGCCGCGAAAGAGGCACTTCTCCGGCTCCGTCACCGTATCCACCGCACGCACCGTGACACAGAAAAGCATGGCGCAACACAGCGTTCCCAAAACGAACAATTCCATAAACCATCGAATCATGAATAACGCCTCCCAATGTTTCGTTCTTGTGTTCTATTATTCCCAATTTCCAACTAATCGTTCCCCCGCCACCGATACAGATCCCCATTGCTGATGAGGAACACAGCTTTGCCGTCATCCTGGGGCAAGGCCGAAGGCCAAGGGCTTGGCGGAAGTTCATATTTGCGCAACAGCGCGCCGTCGGCAATCGACCACAGCGCGGCCGGGCCGAAGCTGTCTTCGTTGTACGTGAATGCGAAGCGCCCGTTGGCGCTCAGCGCAATCGAATTCCTGATCTCCCCGCGCGAATTTCTTTTTTCGGGCAGGCCGGTGTGAATGGTGTGCAACAGTTTGCCCGATTCGGCATCCCACACGCGGAGAACCTGACCCGACGTATAAGTGATCACCCGGCTACCCCCCTCTGCAAAAACGGCATCCAACTGGCTTCCCTGCTTGAACCGATCAGTAACGACCCCGGCCCAGTCCCTGGCCGCCTGTGCAAGGCTGTTCCAGAATCCGCCGTTCCGGTACTGGTACTTCTCGGCGAAACGCTCCGTCTCGTCGAAGGTGTGCAGCAGCGCGCCGCTGGCCGCGTTGAAAAGCAACGCGCGGTTGTTTCCGCCGCACAGCAGGCGGCTGCCGTCGGGCGAAAAGCGGATCGTCCCCCACCAGAGTCGATTTCCTGCCATGTCCATGGCGCGGCGGGGATAGTCTCCGGACAAATCGGTCACCTGCAGGGTCTCGGTGGTGTTCACCGCCACGCGTTTCCCGTCGTCGGAGAAGGCGGCGTTCATGTTGCGCCGGCCCTCATCCTTGCCCGAAATGGCGTACTGGCCCGCAATGCGGTCCGTTTCCGCATCGTACAGGCAGGCCGTCTTGTCGTCGGTCTGCAGGACCAGGTACCGCGCATCGGGCGACAGCGCAAGAACGCTGCCCGGACCCGAGCGGATGGGGTTCTCGCTGTCCTGTGTGTACAGGGCAAAAGACACGTTCTGCGGGTTGCCATAGTCGTCCTGTTTGATTTGATAGGAGCCGACGATGCGGGCCAGGGATTTACTGACGGTAAACCCGCCGCACAACTGTTTGGAATTGCGGCAGCGCCACTCGGCCAGCTTGCGAAAGCCGTCCAGGGAATAAACGGAGTAGATCCAGAGCTGGTCTTCCTCAAGGTCCACGCCAACTAATCGGCCCGGTTCGGATCCATCAAAATACAAGCTGGAGGGTGCAATGCGCGACCCGTCGAGCGCCTTGCGCGGCCCGCCGTCCGGAGCCAGGTTCCACACGTGGCGGTGGTTGGCATTGTCCTGCGAGAAGATCCATGCGGCGCCGGTTTCGTCTTCATATACCCAGTTGGTTCCAAAGCGGTGCCCGTCGCGGGAAAGCGTCAACTGCACCGCGCCCGTTTCCGCATCGACGACGCGGATCGTTCCGCGGTCCGCCGCGGTGAAGAGCAGCCGTTTCCCATCCTTCATCCAGATTGGATACCGGCCCATGTCACCAAAATCCTTGAATTCCCGAAGCGTCGTGTTGGTGCGCGCATCGCTGATCCTTAGCGTTCGCCTGTCGCCGTCACCCGTCAATTCGGCGAACTGTCCCAAAGTGGAGAATGAGGGCCACGGCATGCCCCATGAAGACGGCTCTTCCCTGCACTGGGTGACTGTGCCGGTGTCGGCCTCCATGATTTTCCATTTGCGCACCTCTTTCTCTCCGCCACCCTCCTGGGTCACGAACATCATGGCCTTGCCGCCCGGGAACCAGCCGCAGAAGCTCGGCATCGCGGGCAGCACGCGACGGGTGCGGTCGGTCACCCCATAGAGGATGCTGCCCCGCTCGCAAACCACCAGGACCCGGCTTTCATCAGGCGACAGGTGGGCGCCATACACCTCGCCGCACTGGGTGTCGCGCCGCCACCACGTCTCCTTCCCCGTGGCCGCGTCCAAGAGAAACACCCCCTGGTCCGACCAGCCCAACACCTGCCGTTTGTCGAAGGTCGCGCCCTGGTATCCCCCGGACGAGACAAGATATCGGTGCCAGCGCTGCTCGCCCGACGTGACGTCAAACGCATACACACCGCCGTTGTTGGCCGTCAGCAGCAGGTTTTCCTTTTCCAGAAAGGCATACTGGTAGGGCGCGCCGCGAAACAGGCACTTCTCCGGCTCGGTCACCGTGTCCACCGCATGCGCCGCCAGACAGGTCCATGCCGCGCAGGACATCAAAAGCAGAAATCGCGCGCGGCACAATTCCTGTTTTGATTTCATCCATCCACAGGCATGCTCTTGTTTCATCAGCCGTTCCCTTTACTTTGCCTCACCCGGCGCTCCGGGCCACCGGTACAAGTCTCCGCTGTTGAGGACCAATAGGGCCTTGCCGTCGTCTTGGGGCACACCGTAAAGCCAACTGCTTTCCGGAAACTGATACTTGCGCAGCAAGGTGCCGTCGTCCAACGACCACAACCCGGCCGGACCCTTGTTGTCGAGGTTACAGGCAAAAGCGTAGCGGCCATTCGCGCTGAGTGTGATGGTGTTCCTGATCTGCCCCTGCGCATTCCGTTTCTCGGGCATACAGGTGTGCATGGTGCGCAGCAGTTTGCCCGATTCAGCATCCCAAACGTGGATAATCTGCCCCGACACATGGGTAACGATCCGGCTGCCCCCCTCGGAGAAGGCAATCTCCAACCGGTTCCCCGCCTTGAACCGGTCGGTGACCGTCCCTGCCCAGTCCTTGGCCGTGTTGGCGAGGGAGTCCCAGAATCCGCCCTGGTACTGATACAGATCGGCGAAACGTTCGGTCTCCTCAAAGGTGTGGAGGAGGGCACCGTTGGATGCATCCATCAGCCATGCACAGTTGGGTCCGCCGCAGAGCAGGCGGCTGCCGTCGGGAGAGAAACAGGGCTTCCCCCACATGAAAGTCTGGTCCGGCGAATTCATCGCGAGACAGGGGTAGCCTTCGGACAGGTCAGTCACCTCAATGAACTCGCTATTG
>CAIXUF010000793.1 GCA_903922535.1 Candidatus Hydrogenedentota bacterium | reverse complement strand
GTCCTGCGAGGAGAGTTTCAGGTTGGATTCGGTCGTGAACCTGGCGCTGAGTTTCTCGCCGGGGAGGTCGTAGCGAGTTAAGGATCGGATTCTCGATGACAACCTGTTTCACGCCAACCCCCACGCGTCATCCGGACAATGATCCTGTGGCGATACCGGTCTGGTGACCAGTGGCACGCAACAGAGCAACCCGTCCACAACATAGGAAGGAAAGCTACCACTCCGCAGGTGTTGACACAAGCACGGGCGGGATGGGGTGCGATTCAAGTTGGTGGATCAGCGGAAGAAACCAGACATGCACGAACCAAGAAGACGAGATCTGTTTTCCCATCTGGAACTCATGAAATCAGGAAAACACGGGCGTTTTTGGTTCCGGATGTCCTGATGTCCCAATTGAACGCCCAACCGATCGAGGCCAATTTCGCGTCCTCAAAGGGAGGATTCCTCTTGGCGCTCGAACACGTGTTGTATGCGATCGGAGGGCGATGGGCAAGCGCGTGGAGCGAACCGCAGTGGTTCCAACTTGACCTCGGGACAACGATCCCTGTGTTGTCCTACACCTCGTTCGGCTACCGCATGCAGGTACGCGGATTCTGGTGGGGAAGCAACAGTCTCGTCGGCATGACGGCCATGCACTGCCTCCTGGCCGCGGAACTGTGCGACGCCCCGGCCCAGTCGCAGAAGTACGTGGATAACCACGGCGCGTCGGTGACGTTCAAGCCCGGGCGGAAGTTTCAGCAGGTTTCCCGGAACGTGCTGGAGAACTGCGAGGGGAACGGACAGGAGGTCACCCAATCGACCCCGATCTTCGACGGCGACTGCCTTTACCTCAGGGGGCTCGACTGGATGTATTGCATCGGTCCAATCGGCAAGGCCGAAGCGAAACCGTAATCGTTGCGGTTGAAACGGCAGGGCGAAAGTCATGAACCTCTATGTCCACAGCCGCATCCGAGTCGCCATCGTCGCAACCAGCCTGCTGCTGTCCGGCGGTGCTGCCGCGACCACCCTGGCCGAAAGCCGCGCCGCCAGTCAGGAACCCGACGCCCTGCTCGGATCCGCCGGATTCCTGCCTACGCCAGAACACCCGATCGGTTGGCGGGGTGACGGTTCGGGCGTATTTCCTGGCGCGACACCGCCTACGAACTGGAGCGTAGCCGGCAAACACATCCTCCGCGATTTGCGCTGTTCGGCCGGAAAACCCGGCGCGGTCACGGATGGCCAGGCGATTCCGGACGGGATCATCCGCACGTGGCTCGTTCTCGGCCCCTTTGCGGCAGATCCCGGCAAACTCGATCAGGAACTTGTCCCGAACGAGGCGGCGTTGCGCCCCAACGAAGGGGACAAGGACGGAGGATCGGCCTGGAAAGCAGTCTCTGATCACGGCGGCGTCGATTTTCTGAAAGCGTTTGAGAAGCAGACCAATCAGGTCGCGTATGCGCACGTCTACCTCTATTCGAAAGATGGCGGACCGGCGGTGTCCTGGGTGCGCCACGTTCATTTCATGCAGATCCTGGTCAATGGCACGAAAGTCTACAGCAACAACTATGATGTCCGTCAACTGACGGGCGGCTGGCCCCGCCGCATGCGGTTTGAGTTGAACAAGGGGTGGAACAGTGTCCTTTTCAAAGTCACCTGCGCCACCGAGCCACAATGGGGGTTCGCCACACGGATCTGGCCCGGTCCCGGCTATGCGGACGAGACGCAGAATATCGCCTGGT
>CAIXUF010000792.1 GCA_903922535.1 Candidatus Hydrogenedentota bacterium | reverse complement strand
TTGGGCGGCATGGCGCTGACACTGCTCCTTCGCAAGGCGAAGCCGCACGGCCCCATGCAGGCCCACTAGCGAGAGGACTTCCGATGTTTTCAAAAGTACTAAGATGTTTTTGCCGGGCGGCGGCTATCCTGCCGCTAATGACATCGGGCTGCTCCACCACGCAGCATCTTCCCAAAGCCCAGGTGACGGCACCAAACACGTGGAGCAAGAATGTTGCCGCCGACGGCAAGGGCGTTGTCCTTTCCAGCCAGCCGCAACCGCAAGAATGGTGGCGGTTGTTTCATGACCCGGTCCTGGACTCGCTTGTCGATCGCGCGCTCACCAACTGCACCGACCTGAAGGCTGCGGAGGCGCGCGTCCGCGAGGCGCGCGCCCAACGCTCGGTGGAAGTCTCTGACTTCTTTCCCCACGCCTCTGTCGACGGAATTGCCCAGCGTTCCCGGCAAAGCAGGGTGGAGATGAAAGAGCTCGGTATTCCGGGACTGCTCCAGCCGTTGAAGCAAAACCTCTTCCAGGCCGGTTTCGACGCGTCATGGGAAATCGACCTTTTCGGGGGAACACGCGAATCGGTGCGCGCGGCCAATGCCAGGGTTGACGCCCGGTTGGCCGAATACTCGGGCGTTCGCATCAGCGTTGCCGCCGAGACCGCGCGCAACTATTTCGAACTGCGCGGGGCGCAAACGCGCCATGAGGTCCTTTCGGCAATGCTTGCTTCCCAGAAAGAAACCGTCGAACTGCTGGATAGGCGGCGGGCCGCGGGGACAATTGCCGATTTGGAGGTAACCCTGAGCCGCGGAACGGTTGAAAGCACGGCTGCACAGATTCCGGCATCGGAGACAAGTATTCAACGCGCGGTGACGAGTCTGGCCGTGCTGCTCGCGGAAAGCCCCGATGCTGTTCGGGACCTTCTGGGAGAGGGTAGCCCCTCTCTGACTTACAGCATTCCGATCATGATGGGGGTGCCCTCGGAGGTCCTCCGAGCCCGGCCTGACGTGCGGCAGGCGGAGCATGGCATTGAAGCCGCGGCCGCGGCCGTGGGTGTCTCAACAGCGGAACTCTTCCCCAAACTGAACATCCTTGGCGGCAGCGGCGTGCGCGGCCAGGAGTTCGCCGACCTCGGCAGCATGGCAAGCCACTATTGGAGCGCAGGCCCCACGATACACTGGCCCATTCTTGACATCGGCCGCGTGCTGGGGAACATCCGGGTCCAGCGGGCCAGGCATGAGCAGGCGCTGCACGCCTACGAAAAGACGGTTCTTTCAGCGCTCAAGGACGTGGAGGATGCCGTGGTGGCCTACCGGGAGGCCCAGAAGTCGCTAGAACGGCTTGACGAAGCGGTGGACCAGTACAGCGCTTCGCTCGGAATGTCAAAGAGTCTTTATCAGGCAGGCACCAAGGATTATCTTTACGTGCTGGAATCCGAACGGATGCTGCTCGCTGCACGCGGAGCAAAGGCTGTCGGAGACACGACTGTCGCCACGGCGGCGGTGGGGCTGTGCAAAGCCTTGGGCGGGTGCTGGCCCGAGGGGAGTGACGCCGCCAAGGTGGACAAAGACACACACCAAGAGCGCGAAACAAGTGCGGACACAGACAAGGGCAAGGGACAGTAGTCATGGCAACCACAAAGAACACGGTCGAAACGGCACGCTCGGAAGACGTGCAGAAGCGTATTGACTATCTGCGCAGTCACCGGGACGAGATTCCCGGACGTTTGATCTCGGTAACGGCACGGTGCGGCATGATGTATGTGACGAAACGGCTCGCGCGTTTCGGCATAGGCACCGGCCAGGCGTTCATCATGGCGGAGCTGTTCATCAAAGACGATGTGAGTCAGGACGATGTCCGCTGCATCATGAAGATGGACAAGGGGACAATCACCCGGGCCATGCAGCGCCTGGAGGACTTGGGCTTCATTTCTCGCAAACAGGACGGGCATGACCGCCGTGTGGTCCGCGTGTTTGTGACGGAAAAGGCGCGGTCCATCGAGCGCGAGTTTTTTGAGGTTCT
>CAIXUF010000791.1 GCA_903922535.1 Candidatus Hydrogenedentota bacterium | reverse complement strand
CCACAGCGCGCCTGAACTGTCGGCCCACGTGACTGCCAAACTGCGCGCTCCGGGCGTGTTGGCCGCCGCGGGCGTCCCAAGCGTGCCGTAGGTTCCGGCTTGATTGGCTGTCGAGGAACCCTTCATCCAAGCCCAGTAGCCCGTGGCCGAATCGTATTTCCACAGGTCGTTGAGGTAACCATAGCTCTCCGCGCCACCGTATCCCCAGCCGCCGAAGAGCCACATTGCTCTCGAAGCGCCTGTCCATGAGTTGGCCCAGGCGCGCGCTCCGGGCGTGTTGGCCGCCGCGGGCGTCCCAAGCGTGCCGTAGACACCCCCCTGACCGGTTGTCGAGGAGCCCTTCATCCAGGTCCAAGCCGGCGTCATCTCACAGGGTTCTTCTCCCGGCGGGTATCCGGTCACCACCGTCCGCGTGACTTCGGCGGCGTTGTTGCCGTTGCCGTCATTCACGTTGTAGCGCACGGTGTAGGTGCCCGGCACCAGCGTGTTTACCGGTTTCGTGACCACAATGCTGCCGGTCAGGTCGCCCGCGCAGGCATCGATGGCCGTTGCGCCCGCATCTGTGTAGGTGGCGCCGTACGGGACAACCACCGGACTGGTGCCCAGCAGGCTGATGACCGGCGGGGTGGTGTCCACCACGCTCAGCGTGGCGGTGCAGTTGGCGAAATTGCCCGCGGCATCGGTCACGGTGAGCGTCACCGTGGTGCTGCCCAGGCCTGCGACAGTTCCCGCCGCCGGTGACTGGGTCACCGTCATGCCCGCGCCGCAGTTTGCCACGGCCACGCCCGCCGTGAAGTCAGGCACATGGGACTGGCAAACGGCATCGCCCGGAAGCGTTTGATTCGACGCGCAGACGGTGATGAACGGCGGTGCCGTGGCCGGCACCATCTCGTAGGCACCCATGTCCACCCTCGCGCCCTGGGGGCGGGGCACGCCGAGGATGTCCGCGAGGGCGGGGGGCGCGCCGGCCCATGTGCCCTTGTCAATGCATGGGGAACCGCACTGGAGCATCAGGTTTCCCGGCGCGCCCACGAACAGCGGGTCGGCGCTGATGTTCCCTGTGCCGTCGTATCCGCCCTGGATGCAGGAATAGGTCACCACGGGTTTGGAAGCAGAATCGTTGTTATGTATTTCTGTGGTCAGCCCCCAAAGAATGCAGTTCGTCACCACCGGCGAAGAATAGTCACTGTTGGACATTCCGCAGCCGGCGAACGTGCAGTTCGTCACCACCGGCGAACAGGAGGACCTGTTGGACATCCCGCCGCCGGCGAACGTGCAGTTCGTCACCACCGGCGAAGAGCCCGTAATGTTGGACATCCCGGCGCTGCCGGTGAATGTGCTGTTAATCACTTTCGGCGAAGATAAGTTACTGTTGAAGATCCCGATGCCGTCAAACGTGCAGTTCGTCACCACCGGCGAAGAGGAGTAGTAGTTGGATATCCCGTTGCCGGCGAACGTGCAGTTCGTCAGCGCCGGTGAGGAGGCGGCATCATCGTACATTCCCCCTTCTACGTAAGCCGAATTACCCGAGAACGTGCAGTTCGTCAACGTCGGGGAAGAAGATTCGTTGAACATCCCGCCGCCATAGCCCGAGATTCCGCCGGCCGAGTTGCCGGTGAACATGCAGTTCGTCAACGTCAGCGAGGAACTTAGGTTGAACATCCCGCCGCCATAGCTCGAGTTTCCGACTGCATTGCCGGTGAACACGCAGTTCGTCAACGTCAGCGAGACGGAGGAATTGTACATCCCGCCGCCATTGCCCCAGCCTTCGCTGGTCCAGTTGCCGGTGAACACGCAGTTCGCCACCGTCAGCGAGACGGAGGAATTGTACATCCCGCCGCCATAATGGGCATACTGGCCGCGCTTGACGGTGAAGCCGTCGAGGGTGGCATTACTCGCGCCGTT
>CAIXUF010000790.1 GCA_903922535.1 Candidatus Hydrogenedentota bacterium | reverse complement strand
GACCCAACCCCAAGAGGACTGCAAACTGGGGGGAGTGCTTCACTCTCTCGCCCAGCCGCTTTGAGCGGCTCAGAACATAAAGCCCCCGGCTTTGCCGGGGGATATTTACTTTCCGAAGGGTTGGGAATCACGCGAGACAAAATGTTGTTCAAAGTACCGGTGTGCTGTGTTTGCGGAAAGTGAATTCATGTGTTTGGGTGTGCGAGGAGAACAAAGAGTGGGTGTTCAGAGAAGAAACTTTGTATCGGCATTGCTGTCGTCGCAAAGGGGTGGAGAATTGGGAATTAGGAATTAAGAAGGAGTTGGTATGGACCTTGGGTTTACCCTGAAATCATGAGAATCACAGACTATTCACACTTGTTTACGGAGCAGGAATTCGCATGAAACAGAACATTTTTCGGAACAATAAGCTATTCGCCACTCCCCTATTCCTAATTCCTAATTCCTCATTGGATCTGCGGGATGACCATAGACAACACAGAATCCGGTGACGTTTCCGCGTTGCGGCGGCGGGCCGAGGTGACCGCCGGGGACGGAGCGGACCTGTCGGGGACCTCCCCCGTGTCCCAGTCGGCCGAAGAAATTCAGCAGGCGCTCCACGAGCTGCATGTGCATCAGGTCGAACTGGAGATGCAGAACGAGGAACTGCGCCGGACGCAATTGGAACTGGAGGCGGCGCGGACGCGCTATTTCGACCTGTACGACCTGGCGCCGGTGGGCTATGTCACCGTCAGTGAGAAGGGGCTGATCCTGGAGGCCAACCTCACCGCGGCCACGCTGCTGGGCGTGCCCCGGGCCGTGTTGATCAAGGAGCGCTTTGCCCGCTTCGTCCTCAACGAGGATCAGGACCTCCACTACCTGCACCGCAAAAAGCTTCTTGAGAACGGTGAACCGCAAAGCTATATCCTGAGGATGCTGAAAGGCGACGGAACGTCCTTCTGGGCGCGCCTGCAGGCGGCCGCCCCGCTGGGCGAGGGCATTGCACGCGCGCGCCGCATCGTGTTGACGGACATCTCGGAGCAGGTGCACGCGCAGGAGGAGGTCCGCGTCCGGCGGCAGCAGTTGATGCAGGCCGACAAAATGGTGTCGCTGGGCATTCTGGTGGCTGGCGTGGCGCACGAGATCAACAACCCCAACCATTCCATCATGGCCAATGTGACCGTGCTGGCCGAGGTGTGGGCGGGTGCCCGGCCCATTCTGGACCGCTTTTACGAGGACTTCGGCGATTTTGTTCTGGGCGGTTACGAGTACACCGAGTGCCGCGACAAGCTGCCAGACATGTTTGCCAGTGCGCTGGACAATTCGAGGCGCATCCAGCTCATCGTGAACGAACTGAGGGATTTCGCCCGCCACAGCCCCAAGGAGAGCATGGCGCCCGTCGATGTGAATGCCGTGGTGAAATCGGCGAACATTCTGTTGCACAACATGGTGAAGAAAAGCACCAACCATTTCTTCGCCGAATACAGGGAGGGCCTGCCCACGGTGATGGGGAATTTCCGTCGCATCGAGCAGGTCGTAATCAACCTGGTTCAGAATGCCTGCCAGTCGCTTGACGCCCGTGATCGGGCCGTGAGTGTGGCAACATCCCACGATCCGGCGTCCGATTCGGTGCTGATCGAGGTCTGCGACGAGGGCGGGGGTATTCCCGAAGAGAACGTGAACATGCTGGGCACCCCCTTCTTCACCACCAAGCGGGATGAGAAGGGCATGGGCCTGGGGCTTTGGATTTGCCAAAACATCGCGCATGAGCATGGGGGCGCGCTGACCTTTTCACCTGCTGAAGGCGGGGGCATCCGGGCCGTGCTGGCCCTGCCCGCAAACCGCCACCTTCCCGTGGTCGAACCCGTGGAGTATGAATTATGAGCCGTTTGATGACGCCGGACCTGCCCCTGCTTTTGGTGGACGACGAGGCGCACGCGCTGCAAAGCACCGAGCGCATTCTGGTCTCCGCGGGGATCTCCAACGTCCTCACCTGCCAGGACCCGAGAAAGGTGGCCGACATCCTGGCGGAACGGGAGATATGCGTCATCCTGCTTGACCTGTCCATGCCGCACATGTCGGGTGAGCAACTGCTCACGGAGGTGCTGTCCGCGTACCCGGAAATCCCGGCCATCGTGGTGACCGGGGCCAACGAGGTGGACACGGCCGTGCGCTGCATGCGCAACGGCGCGCTCGACTACATGGTCAAGCCGGTCGAAAGGAGCCGCCTGCTTTCCGGGGTGCAGCGCGCGATAGAGCTGCGCGAGCTGCGCCGGGAAAACGAAACCCTCCGGGAGCGCATGATGGCGGACGTGGAGAAGTGCCCCGAGGCCTTCATGGAAATCGTCACCAACAACGCCGCCATGCACACCCTGTTCCGCTACTGCGAGGGCATCGCCAAAAGCCAGTGGCCCGTGCTGGTGACCGGGGAAACGGGCGTGGGCAAGGAACTGCTCGCCCGGGCCATCCACGCGCTGAGCGGAAGAAAGGGGCACTTTGTGGCCGTGAACGCCGCAGGCCTGGATGACAACGTCTTTTCAGACACCCTCTTCGGCCACCTGCGCGGCGCCTACACCGGCGCCACCGAGCCCCGCAAGGGCCTGATCGAGCAGGCCGCCGGCGGCACACTGTTCCTGGACGAAATAGGGGATCTGACCAACGCATCGCAGGTGAAACTGCTCCGCGTGCTCCAGGAGCGCGAGTTCTATCCCCTCGGCTCCGATGTCGCCAAACGCACCGACACGCGCGTGCTGTGCGCCACCAACGTGGACCTTGGCGCGCTGCAGGCGGCGGGAAAGTTCCGCAAGGACCTCTATCACCGGCTCAAGACCCACCACGTCAACATCCCCCCCCTCCGCAAACGGCTCGACGACATCCCCCTGCTGGTGGACCATTTCCTGGAAAAGGCCGCAACGGCGCTGGGCAAGAAGAAGCCCTCCCCGCCCAAGGAACTCTACGCGCTGCTCGCCGCCCACCCCTTTCCGGGAAATGTGCGCGAACTCGAAAGCATGGTCCTCGACGCGGTCACGCACCACGAGTCCAGAATGATGTCCATGGCCGTGTTCGAAACGCACATTACGCACGACAACTCGCCGCTGGAGCCCGCCTCCGACGGCGATGGCACGGGCCCGTATGCCCT
>CAIXUF010000789.1 GCA_903922535.1 Candidatus Hydrogenedentota bacterium | reverse complement strand
TGACCGGGAAGCTGGCCGCCCTCTCCGGGCTTGGCGCCCTGGGCCATCTTGATCTGCAACTCGTCCGCGTTGACCAGGTACTCGTTGGTCACGCCGAAGCGGCCCGAGGCCACCTGCTTGTTCGCGCTGCGGCGCAAATCGCCGTTGGGGTCGCGCTCAAATCGGTTCGGGTCCTCGCCGCCCTCGCCCGTGTTGCTGCGGCCGCCGATGCGGTTCATGGCAATGGCGAGGTTCTCGTGGGCCTCGCGGCTGATGGAGCCGTAGGACATCGCGCCCGTGCAGAAGCGCTTCACGATATCCGCGGCCGGCTCGACCTCCTCGAGGGGGACGGGGTTCCCCGCCTTGAACTTGAGCAGGCCGCGCAGTGTGGCCAACGTGCGGCTTCGGTTGTTGACCTCGTCGGCGAACTCCTGGTAGGTCTGGGCGCTGTCAAGTTTCGTGGCGTGCTGGAGTTTGGCAATGGTCACGGGGTTCCATTGGTGGAACTCGCCGCGCTGCCGCCAGCGGTAGTTGCCGCCCGGGTCCAGTTCGGGGCGGCGCGACGCGCGGTCGGGCCATGCGGCGGCATGGCGCATGAGCGTCTCCCGCCCGAGGTCGCGCAGGCCCATGCCGCCGATGCGCGAGGGCGTGTTGGTGAAGCAGCGGTCGATAATCGTCGCGCCCAGGCCCACGGCCTCGAAAATCTGCGCGCAGCGGTAGCTCTGCTGCGTGGAGATGCCGATCTTGGACATGGTCTTGAGCATGCCCTTCTCGACGGCCTTGACGAATTTCTTCTTCGCCTTGCCCGGCGCCTCCTCGACCACCACCTCGCGGCGCACCAGATCGTCGATAATCTCATAGGCCATGTAGGGGTTGATCGCGCCCGCACCGTACCCGGTGAGCAGGCAGAAGTGCATGACCTCGCGGGCCTCGCCCGTCTCGACGACCAGCCCGCACAGCGACCGCTGGTGCGTGCGCACCAGGTGCTGGTGCACCACGCCGGTGGCAAGCAGGCTCGGCAGCGCCGCAAAGCGGCGGTTCACGCCCCGGTCACTGACAACAATAATGGTCGAGCCTGCGTTCACCGCGCTCGCGGCCTCGTCGCAGACGCGGTCGAGCGCCTTCTTCAAGCCGTCCGGCCCGTCGGCGGCGGGGACCAACGTTGAAATCACGGCGGTCCGAAGCCCGGGCTGATCCAGTTTCTTGATGAACTCCATCTGCGCGTCGGTCAGCAGGGGTGACTTGAGGCGTAGCTGGCGGCAATCCTCCTCGGCTTCGGCGAGCAGGTTGCCCTCGGGGCCGATGGTGGTCTCCATGGACATCACGATTTCCTCGCGGATCGGGTCGATCGGCGGGTTCGTGACCTGGGCGAAGAGCTGCTTGAAATAGTTGAAGAGCAGTTGCGGCCGGGGGGACAGCACGGCAAGCGCCGCGTCGTTGCCCATGGAGCCCACGGGCTCCTTGCCGTCGGTGGCCATGGGCGCCAGCAGGATTTCGATGTCCTCGCGCGTGTAGCCGAAGGCGATCTCGCGTTCTGTCAGCGGCTCATTCTCGGGCTCCGCGGCGCGGCTCAGGCTTTCGGGCAGTTCCACCCGCTGGTTGTTGATCCACTGCCGGTAAGGATGGCGCGTGGAGAACTGTTCCTTGATCTCAGCGTCGTCGATGATCCGGCCCTGCTCGGTGTCCACCAGGAACATGCGGCCCGGCTCCAGCCGGCCCTTGCGCACGATTTTCTCCTGTGGAATGTCGAGCACGCCGACCTCGGAGGCCATGATGACCTGCCCGTCACTGGTCACCCAGTAGCGCGACGGGCGCAGCCCGTTGCGGTCGAGCACGGCGCCGATGCGCGTGCCGTCGGTAAACGCCATGGACGCGGGCCCGTCCCAGGGCTCCATTTTGCAGGCTTGGTACTCGTAAAAGGCCCTCTTGTTGTCCGGCATGGACTCGTGGCCGCTCCAAGGCTCGGGAATCATCATCGCCATGGCCATGGACATTGGATAGCCGCCGCGCACAAGCACCTCGAACGCGTTGTCAAAGATGGCCGAATCGCTGTAGCCGACGGTCAGCGCGGGCAGCAGCTTCTTCATGTCCGCGCCGAAGAGCGGGTTGGCCATGTGCGCCTCGCGCGAACTGAACATGTTGATGTTGCCGCGCAACGTGTTGATCTCGCCGTTGTGCGCCAGGAACCGGAACGGCTGCGCCAGCGGCCAGGACGGCATCGTGTTTGTGCTGTAGCGCTGGTGGATGAGCGCGATGGCGCTCTCCGCCGCGGGGTTGGCAAGGTCCTCGTAGTACTTGTCCATCGCCTCGGGCAGCATCAGGCCCTTGTAGACGATGGTGCGCGTGGACATGCTGGTCACATAGAACTGGTCCATGCCGGGCATGCCGGACTTGCGCAGGTCTATCGAGGCGGACTTGCGGATCACAAAAAGCCTGCGCTCAAAGGCATCGCGGTCCAGACCGTCGGCCGCCTTGATGAAGACCTGGCACATGACCGGCTCGTTGCGGCGGGCCAGCCAGCCGATGGCCGCGCTGTTGCGCGGCACCTCGCGCCAGCCCAGCAGCGTCTGGCCCTCGTCGGCGACGGCCCGGTTGATCCTCGCCACGCACGCTTCCCGGGAGGCCGCATTCTGCGGCAGGAACACCATGCCCACACCGTAACGACCCTCTTCCGGCAGTTCGAAGCCAAGTCGCTCCGCCTCGCTCTGGAAGAATCTGTGCGGAAGCTGAATCAGCATGCCGCATCCGTCACCGGTCTCGGGGTCGCAGCCGCAGGCGCCGCGGTGTGTCAGGTTGACCAGAATGCGGTAGCCGTTCTTGATGATGTCGTGGCTGCGCCGTCCGTCGATGTTGCACAGAAAACCGATGCCGCACGAGTCATGTTCGTAATCCGGCCGGTACAGGCCCGGGTGGCCGGTGGCCTCGCTCTGCGAGAGTAGCTTGTACACTTCAGGATTCCTTTTGTTTTATCGGGATGAGAGCATCGCGGGTGGCAGATCCGAATATCCGGCAGCATCTCCCGCGCCGAGTTCGTCATCATGCCGCATCCATTGCAGGGGTAACGCTGCAATGGAGAATTGCATTCCAAATGGTATGATACAGAAAAATGGCCCGAAAGTCAAAATCTCAGGCAAATTCAACGGTTCTATGTTTCTAAATTTAGCCATTGCAACAAGATAACCCCAGTTCTTGAAGCCATAATACCTTCAAAATGCGGAAAAACTGCCTACCAAACGGTAGTATATGCCCGACAAGAGTTGGGATTGTAAGCCTGGTATTCATTGAATTAAACATTAATTAAGTTTTTTTGGTTTTCGTCCGCAAATCATCACCTAATTAGAGAACGCTTCTCAATAAGAAAACAATGCCCCAAGGCTTCACGAGAAACCTTGGGGCACTGCCGTTTGAGTCTATTCGATGTCCACCCTTACGGGGGCATCCTTTTGCCGTCAGTATGGGCGATCAGCCGGCAAAGAGTCCGCCAAGCTGCGCCACGGGTCCGTTCACCGGGCCCTTGCCGTGTTCGTCGTATTTCATGAATTCCACGTGGCCGTCCATGTACAGAACGTTGCAGCCGCCCGGAACGTGGTTGAACATCGAGGATACGGTGGCAACATCATCCATCATGACAAAGATTGAGCCTTGGGCCGTGTTCGTGGATCCGGCATTGTTGATGTCGGTGATCAGGAACCGCTCGGCACCCTCTTTGAGCCGGTAAACAATGTTTCCCCCGCCGCTTCCATAGCCGGGCGCCCTTGTCGAAAGGTCCACGTCCTGGTCCGCCTTGGGATAGATTCCACGAAGTATCCCACCGTAGTAGTTTCCAAAGTCGCCGATATTCACACTGCCATCGGAGTTGGTAACCAGGGACTCAATGGCCTTCTCGAGCTGCACCGGCACGGGCGTGTCCGGGTTTCCGCTAAGGGTCTGCCCAACGGCCGATTCAACCATGGAAAGCAGCGGAAAACTGCTCAGCGGCAACACGGTGGGGGGATTGCAGCCCGGGCAATAGTCCAGGCGGTCAAGCATCCATCCCCAATAGGCGTAGGAGTTGTCGATGGCACGGGCGCATCTGCCGCCGTTCGAGTCCGCATAGCCCAAGCACCAGCGGCCATCGTCGAACTTCGCCTTCTTTATGCTCTCTTGGAGTTTCGGGCTGGAGGGGCAAAACGCGATCATCGGATCGGTCAGATACTCGGGATAGAGGGCAAACACATACGGCCCCAAGTCCAGCACGCCCTGCCACTTGGTCCCATCCGGCGGCAGGGGGCCAGAACCGACCTGGAGGGGCGGGAAGGCACCCTTTGATTCATTCGTGTACATTTTGAAAACCAGGCCCCACTGCTTCAGGTTGTTCGCGCAACTGGAGCGGCGGGCCGCCTCCCGTGCACGGGCAAGCGCCGGCAGCAGGATGGCGGCAAGGATGCCGATAATGGCAATAACCACCAGCAGTTCAATGAGCGTAAATCCCTTCTTGCGCATACGTTAATATCCCTCTAGGTTGAATTCCAGTGGAAGCGGACGCACAGTTTACGCCCCTGCGAAGCCACGACCACCGGGGTATAATACTACAAAAAACTACGAATGACAACAGCCTTTTCACACAGCCTTTTCACGAACGTGGCATGTTTTCTCCTGTTCACGGTTAAGACACATTTTGGGTTACAATACGGGTGCCCCAACACGGGGAAATTGTGGCCCTGCAAACCGGGCAGCCATCTTTCCCTTCTTCAACAAGGACAATCTCGTGCCCAAAAAAAAGCGCCTAATACTGGCACTGGCCATTATTCTGCTCGTATTGGCCGGACTGCTTGTCAACCTTCGGATTGCCCTGGTCGGACTGTCCGTAATCGCAGTCTTGATGGGGGGCAAGCGGCTGTTCCGTTATGTCAGCGCCCACAGGGGGCGAAAGAAACTGGCACGGGAATGCAAACGGTACAATACGGCCGCTCTCGTCGAAACCCTGAAGGCGGCGGAAAAGCCCAACGAGCCGTTCACCTTTGTGGTTTTGGGCGACAACCGCGCCACCAAGACCATACCGCCAGTGATTCACCGCCTGGCCCGGGAGGAGAATCCCACCTTTGCGTTCAACACGGGTGACTTGGTACGCTTCGGCAAGGCCTGGGAATACGTGGACCGCTATCTGCCGCTGCTGCGAATCATGGAGCCCGTTCCGGTGTTCAGCGTACCGGGCAACCATGACCGCGGCGCGCGCAACGATTTCGCGGGCTATCTGGCAGTGCACGGCGCGGACCGGTTCTCTTTTGATTACGGTCCCTGCCGTTTTGTCGGGGTGAACAACGGCAAACGCGCGCGAATGGTCGCGGATGACATTGCCTATCTGCGGAGCGAACTCTCCAAATCACCCATCCGGCACAAATTTGTCTTCATCCACATCCCGCCGACCTACTTCGAGGACGGGGTGGTGACCGTGACGAAACGCCGCGGCTTCGTGAAGTTTCGCCAGGAGTTTCGCGCGTTCATGACGGAGCAGCAGGTGGACGAGGTCTTCATGGGCCACATCCACGGCTACGCGACAAGAATCATAAACGGGGTGCGTTACACGCTTACCGCCGGAGCCGTCGCGCCACTGAGCAAGCGCCTGCCGCCCGACGCGCAGGTGCACAACTACGTCGTCTGCCATGTGAATTCCGAAGGGTACCGGCGCGAGGTGGTGCGTCACATCGGCGAGAAATGGGTCCGGGGAAAATAAGACGGCCGCCACAGCAGCCGTGGCACGCGCATCCTGCCCGTGAAAAACATGGGCGGGAAGTTCATGCCACCGCAAACCATGCCGGTTTGACTGCCCGGGCGCCGCTTCGTATGCTTTAACGCAATGGCACACAACCGCCACCCAGGGAGACCGTGCAATGGAACTTTACGGCAAGAGTTATTCGGTGAAGGAACTGCGCCGCCGCGTGGGCAACATGGACCAGATCGCGGGCGTGCGCACGGTGCAGTTGGACGACGGCAATGAACGGCCGACCCGCGCGGCGATCATTCACACCGGATCGGGTTTGGAAATCACGGTGCTGCTGGACCGAGGCTTGGACATCGCCGCGGCAAGCCACTGCGGACGGGCCATGGGCTGGCGTTCAACCACGGGCAACGTGGCGCCGCAGTATTTCGAGGCGGAAGGGTTGCGCTGGCTGCGCAGCTATTTCGGCGGGCTGCTCACCACCTGCGGCCTGACCAACGTGGGCGCGCCCGCACAGGACAGCCCGCTGAACGGCCGCGGCCTGCATGGCCGCATCAGCAACACGCCGGCGCGCAACATCCGCATCGTGCAGGAATGGCAGGGAAACGACTATGTGCTGTGCGTGCAGGGCACGATGCGCGAGGTGAGCGTGTTCGGCGAGAACCTGACACTCACGCGCAGCGTCGTCACCGTGCTGGGCGAGGACCGCTTCTGGATTCGCGACGTGCTGGCCAATGAGGGGTTCAACAAGACGCCCTATATGCTGCTGTACCACTGCAACATCGGCTGGCCCGTGGTGGACGCGGGCTCCCGGCTCATCGCGCCCAGCCGCTTCGTGGCGCCGCGCGACGCCGAGGCCAAGAACGGGATCGAGCAGTACGCGCAGATGGATCCGCCGATTCACGGTTACGCGGAAAAGTGCTACTACCACGGCATGGCCCCGGCGAAAGATGGATCGGTCACGGCGGCCATCGTCAACGACGGGTTCAAGAAAGGCCATGGATTTGGCGCGTACGTGCGCTACAACAGCAACGAACTGCCCCGCTTTGTCCAATGGAAACAGATGGGCGAACAGGAGTATGTGTGCGGCCTGGAGCCATGCACCTGCGGCATCGAGGGCCGCGCGGCGGACGAGAAGCACGGGCTGCTCAACTTCCTGAAACCCGGCGAGTCGCGCGAGTTCAACCTTGAATTCGGGGCGATCACCCACGCCGACGAAGTTCAGGAAATTGAAAAGGCGGCCGCCCGCGTGAAGACGTCCTTCACCGACAGCTATCTCGATTTCGTGAAGCCGCCAAAGCGCCGCGGCTGAACTGAATCAGGCCACCGTCATTGCGAGACCATCGTCATTGCGAGCAAAGCGAAGCAATCTCTTGCCCGCGATGACCCAAAGTTTGGGCTGTGAATACAAGAGATTGCTTCGCTTCGCTCGCAATGACGGCGCGATTCGCAATGACGGTCTGTGTTGTGTGTTTGCCAACGAACCACCTTGGAGTATCACCCCGCATGTGGGGAAAGCTGACTGAAGCCTTTCATGACACATTTCCCGATGCCGGTGCGCCGAAGTGTTTTCGCGCGCCGGGCCGGGTCAACCTGATCGGCGAACACACGGACTACAACGGGCTGCCCGTGCTGCCCATGACCATCGCGCAGGAGATACGCATCGCCACCGCGCCGCGCGCGGACGGCCGCATTCTGCTGCGCAACACCAATCCAGCCTTTCCACCGCTGGAGTTCGCGAACGACGACACCCTCTCCCCCTCCGCGCCGGGTTCTTGGGACAATTACGCCAAAGCAGCCGTGGCGGGCATCAACGAGTCGCTTGCGCCAAGTATGCGTCCCGGCTTCTGCCTCCTGGCGGACGCGGACCTGCCGAACGGGGCCGGGTTGAGTTCGTCGTCGGCCCTGGTGGTTGCCTGCGCCCTGGCCTACATGAACGCGCTGGGGCTTGTGCTGGAGCAGGATCTGCCCCGGCTGCGGCTCGCGGCGCTGCTGGCCGACGCGGAACATTTCGTGGGGACGCGCGGCGGCGGCATGGATCAGGCGGTCATCCTGGCAGGCGAACAGGGCCGTGCGTGCAAGATCGATTTCTTTCCGCTGCGAACACAACGAACAGCCTTACCAAAAGGACTTTCCTTCGTCGTCTGCAACAGTCTGATCCG
>CAIXUF010000788.1 GCA_903922535.1 Candidatus Hydrogenedentota bacterium | reverse complement strand
GTTCGTTGAAGTACGCGGGCCTGCCCTGGGAACTGGGCCTGCCCGAGACGCACCAGGTGCTGGTGGAGAACGACCTGCGCGATCGCATCCGCGTGCAGGTGGACGGGCAGATCAAGACCGGCCGCGACGTGGCCGTCGCAGCGCTGCTTGGCGCCGACGAGTTCGGCTTTGCCACCGCGCCGCTGATCGTCAGCGGCTGCATCATGATGCGCAAGTGCCACCTCAACACCTGTCCCGTGGGCGTGGCGACGCAGGACCCCGAACTGCGCAAGAAATTCCACGGCAAGCCGGAGCATGTGGTGCGCTACTTCTTCTTCGTCGCCGAGGAGCTGCGCAAGATTATGGCCCAGCTCGGCTTCCGCACCATGAACGAGATGATCGGCCGGGCCGACATGCTTGAGTTCGATCCGCTGCCCGAACACTGGAAGACCGAGGATCTCGACTTTTCGCGCATCCTGTACAACGCCAGGCCCTGGGATGGCTCCACGCTGTACAACAGCAAGAAGCAGGACCATGGCATCGACAAGGCGCTGGACTACCAGATTATGGAGCTGGCCGCCCCGGCGCTGGAGCGCAGGGAACCGGTCCGCTTCTCCGTCAACATACGCAACGTGCACCGCACCGTCGGCACCATGCTGTCCAGCGAACTGACGCGGCGGTACAAACTCGGCATGTACACCGGGTCGCTGCCCGAGGACACCGTCTGGATCGACTGCAACGGGATTGCCGGGCAAAGCTTCGGCGCCTTCGCGATTCAGGGCGTCACCCTGAACGTGACCGGCGAGGCCAACGACTACTGCGGCAAGGGCCTGTCGGGCGGCAAGATCATCGTCCGGCCGCCGGAGCTTTGCCCCATCATTCCCGAAAAGAACATGGTGGTGGGCAACGTGTCGCTCTACGGCGCCACCAGCGGCGAGGCCTATTTCCGTGGTCTCGGCGGCGAGCGGTTCGGCGTGCGCAACAGCGGCGCATGGACCGTGGTGGAGGGTGTGGGCGACCACGGCTGTGAGTACATGACCGGCGGCCGCGTTGCCATCATCGGCCCCACGGGCCGCAACTTCGCGGCAGGCATGAGCGGCGGCATCGCCTTTGTTTACGACGCGGACGGCACCTTCGCCGACCGCTGCAACCGGGAAATGGTTGACCTGAAACCGCTGCACGAGAAGAGCCTGCCCGAACTGCGCCGCATGCTTGAGCGGCACGTCGAGTACACGGACAGCACCGTGGCCCGGCGCATTCTTGAAAACTGGGATGACGAAATCAAGCGTTTCGTCCGTGTGATGCCGCGCGACTACGCGCGCGTCATGGCGGAGCGGGCGCAGTTGGAGACGACCAATGCTGCCAGATAAATCCAGGGGATTCATGACGTTTCAGCGCGAACTGGCCGATTCCCGCTCGCCCGAGGAGCGCATTCGCGACTTCAACGAGATCATCAACTCGCTGCCGCCGGAAAAGCTCCAGCAGCAGGCGTACCGCTGCATGAACTGCGGCGTGCCCTTCTGCCACAGCGGCTGTCCGCTGGGCAACCAGATTCCCGATTTCAACGACTGCGTGAAAGACGGCGACTGGGTCGGGGCGCTCGAAATCCTGCACTCGACCAACAACTTTCCCGAATTCACCGGCCGCGTGTGCCCCGCGCCGTGCGAGAGCGCCTGCGTGCTTGCCATTATTGAGCCGGCCGTGGCCATCGAGATGATCGAGCGGGAGATTGCCGATCGCGGCTGGGCCGACGGCCGAATCATGCCCGAGCCGCCCGCGCGCCGCACAGGCAGGCAGGTGGCCGTTATCGGGTCCGGCCCCGCCGGACTGGCCGCCGCGCAGCAGCTTAACCGTGCGGGGCATGCCGTGGTGGTCTATGAGCGCGACGATGAGCCGGGCGGGCTGCTCATGTATGGCATCCCGAACTTCAAGCTCGACAAGGACGTGGTCCGCCGCCGCATCGGCCAGATGCGCGCCGAGGGCGTCGAGTTTCGCTGCAGCAGCGAAGTCGGCCGCAATGTGCGCAGCTCCGAACTGGAGCAGTACGACGCCGTCGTCATCGCCATCGGTTCGACCAAGCCCCGAACCTTCGAGGGCATGAACATTCCCGGGTCGAACCTGAACGGCATCCACACGGCCATGGCCTTTCTCACCCAGCAGACGAAACGCCTGATGGGCAAGCCCATCGACGGCCCCGAAATCACGGCGGCAAACAAGCGCGTCGTGGTCGTCGGCGGCGGCGACACCGGTTCCGACTGCGTAGGAACGGCCCTGCGCCAGGGCGCCAAATCGGTGCTCAACATTGAACTGTTCCCCAAGCCCCCCGCGAACCGCGCCTTCGAGAACCCCTGGCCGCAGTGGGACTTCATCCTCCGCACCTCGTCCAGCCACAAGGAGGCCGAGGGCGGAGACTGCCGCGACTGGTGCATCAACACCAAGGAGTTCGTGGACGACGGCAACGGCAACGTGCGCGCCCTGCGCGCCGTGCGCGTGGACTGGAGCAGCGACGCCTCCGGACGCCGCACCATGACCGAAGTGCCCGACAGCGAAAGGCGCATCGAGTGCGACCTGGTGCTCATGGCCATGGGCTTCACCCAGCCCGAGACCGGCACCTTTGTGTCCGACCTTGACCTTGAAATCGAAAAGAACCGTTTCGGCATGGGCATCAAGGCCGGTCCGGACTTCGCCACCAGCAAGCCCGGCGTCTTCGTGGCGGGCGACGCCCGCCGCGGGCAGTCCCTGGTCGTCTGGGCCATCCACGAAGGCCGCGAAGCGGCCCGCGCCGTGGACCTCCACCTCATGGGCTACTCCGACCTGCCCACCATCAACTCCTACGGCTACGACACACTCAGGCCGGTGGGAGGCTGAGCGGAGAAGGCGAAGAATCCAGAATTCAGACGGAAAGACGACCAACCAAGGAATTCACGGCAATACACAGAATAGAACACACAAAGCGTGCAGCCTTTGCTATCTCGTTCTTTGCGATCATTGCGGTCAAAAATGAGCATAATAATGACCACAAAGATCGCAGAAAACGCAAAAAAGCGATCCAATTGAGAGCCGCACGTGGCTTATTCAGCCTCCAGTCTGGCATCCTGTCTATCCTGTTTATCCATGTTAATTCGTCTTACGTTCTCCTCCATACTACTATGTCTCAGAAGCGTCGCGAGCTGCGGTTATTTCGTACAGCGTGGAGGGCAGAATTCTTTTGTCCGCCTTTCTTGTCATGAACGCAAATCAGCAGGAATGTTTGCCTCACCCGGCTCATTCTGTGTCCTCCTAGACCCAAGACCCCAGACCCTAGACCCTTCGTTTTGGTTGCGGCTTTGCTGCTCCAAGTAATTCCGTGAATTCCGTGGTGAAAAGTCTTCTCTTCATCCTCTTCTGACTTTTGGATTCTGACTTCTGGATTCTTTCCCAGTTACTTCACCGCATTGAAAAACGCCCGCATCGCCGCAATGTTCTTCGCATTCCCTGACCCATCCTCCAACGGCAGCGTGGTCTTGGCATCCGCCTTTGCGAAGCCGTAGACGCCGAACTCGGCGAAAGCCGGGTCATGGAGAATCTTGTCCGCGTTGTGCTGATCGCCCCAGCCGCAGATGCACTGGATAAGCTTCGTCTTCGGCCCCACCGCGCTGCGCATCGCCTCCAGCTTGGCCGGGTCAAAATGCTCATTCATGACCCAGTCCACCTCCTGCAGCATCGAACATCCCTTCATCTGCGGATGCTGCAAATCGTAGCAGCTCAGCCAAATAATGCAGTTCGGATTGGCCCCCTTGGCCGAATCGTGGATGACCCGCCAGCACCGCTCCACCGCCCGCCGGTTGAACTCGTTCGTCTTCTCCGCGTCCATCGCCTCCACGCCGGGGAAGGGCGCGCCGAACAACTCCTGATACATCGTCTTCTCACAATCCAGCCAAGTGTACTTCTTGTCCGGGTACTGGTTCATCGGGCTGAACACCCAGTCAATCATGAACCCGTCAATTCCCGTCTTCGTGATCGCCTCGGGAATGACCCTGCCCAGATAATCCAGATACTCCCGCGTCAGCGGGATGGCAATCGCGTTCGGAATCGGGTGGACCTCATCGGGATGCTTCTCGCACCAGTACGTGTTGCCGCCGATGCAGAAATACCCCATCACCCGCATCCCGGCCCCATGGCCCAGTTCCGTAATCTCCTTGAGAAATTCGCCCTTCATCCCCGGCTGCACCGGCGCGACCGCGCTCTGATACCACGCATAACCCGGACAACTCACGCAAAAGGTCTGGATGGTGTTGCCCCCCAACTTCCTGTACCACGCCAAATGCTCCGCCGCCGAAGCCCCGGCATACATCCCCGGCGGCGCAAAACCCGCATCACCCCAGTTGAAGTCGACGCAGAAGGCTTTGATACGGGTAGAGTCCGGCGCGGCCTCGTCTGCGGGGGCCATCCCGGCTATCATGCAAAACGCAGCCAGACAGGTTAAGAAACGCATGGTATTACCCTTTCATGCCCAGTCTTGGTCTCTCGTCCTCTCGTTCCCCAGTTAAACTTGGGGACGAGGGAAGTTGGTCGGACGCAGGCTGCACAGTCACAGAATCACGCTGCCAATATTACAATGCGAGGCCCGATCACTGTCAAAGATTAGACGGGAGGGGCGTCTTCTCCCCGGCCCATGGCGCTGACTTCCGCGTAGAGTTCCCCTTGACGTTCGCCCGCGAGCGATTCGACCAGGTCGAGAAGTCGGCAGATATCCTCGCCGGTTATCTCGCGCTCGCCCAGGTCTACGGTGGCATCTGCGAAAACCTCAAGGAACGAGCGTATGCGGGGCGAGGTAACGGGACCATGTTGGAAAAGCAGGTTCCATAGTGCCGCCAGCACGGGCGCGTTTGCGCTGACGACAAAGCGGTCCTGGGGCGGGTGGCAGCGGTTCGGTTCGGCGGTGATGATGACGCCCTGCCCGGCAATTTCCGGGAAACATCTCATCTGAACGAGTTCCCTGGCGAGGTGTTTCCTTTGGCGGATCTGAGCGATGTGCCGCTTGAAGCGCTCGATCAACATGAATTCCAAAGCGCATCTTCCCGCAAGTTCAATGTCGTACTGACATGCCTGGTCCTGGGCCTCCTGGAGTACAACATCCTCAAGCGCGTGTTCGAGCCGCATCACGGGATTGTCGAGAACCCTGTCGAGCGCCTGCAGGATGAGTTCCTTCCGGCCCTTCTTCAGGTAAACCGCAAGCCGAGCCCCATGCCGGGCGATGTTGTGGGAGACCTCGGCGCCCGCTTTAATACGGCCGATCTGGCGATTGAAGGCCCGGAAGGTGCGTTTGTCGGGCCAGTTGCAGAGCACTATCATGTGTTCCTCCACCAGGCCGGCCGCGGCCGCGATGATTGTCTCCAGGCAACCCTCTCTGGACAGGCCAAGGGATTGATTGTCGTGATCGATGTACACGAGTGCCTGAACCGCATCCTTCCCCGACAGGGTTATCACGCGGCAGCACTTGTCGTAGTGCCCGACCCTGAATCCCTCGCACCGGTCGAGCGCCGCCTCGTGCAGGCCGCTGATCCGCCAAACGACGCCTGACACGCTCCGCCTTTGGTCTCTGCACAGGGTTGCGCATCCCCGGTTGTTGATGATGAAGCGGTAGCCGTGAAGTTCACCAATGCCGACCATTTCAGCGTCTGGACAGCATCGTGCCATATGATCTTCATCAATGTTGAGCCCGTAGGCAAAATACAGCATGGTCACCAGTCTAATTCCTTTCCTGTGCCTGTACCCCTGCGGACAGCACATCCCATGCCAGAGCGCTAACCCGCATATCTCAG
>CAIXUF010000787.1 GCA_903922535.1 Candidatus Hydrogenedentota bacterium | reverse complement strand
GACATTGAACGGGAAGTTCCACGGGCTGATGATGCTCACGACACCCAGCGGCTGCCGAATGCAATACGCGAAGACGCCCTCGCGCTCCGACGGCAGCGTGTCCCCGTAGAGCCGGCGGCCCTCGCCAATCTGCCAGTTCATCTCGCTGATCGCGGACGCGATCTCGCCCATCGACTCGCGAAGGGTCTTGCCATTCTCCGTTGTGATTACTGTGGCTATCTCTTCTTTGCGGCGCTCGATGGCGATCAGCGCCCGATTCAGGACTTCCGCGCGCTTTGGTGCGGGCGTGTTCGCCCATGACTCGAACGCCGCCTCCGCGGCATCGATCGCGCTTGCCGCATCCTCCCGGCCGGAACGCTGGAACTCGCATGTCTTCCGTGTCAGGTCGGCCGGGTCGTAATGTTCGTGCAGCGCGCCCGTGGTTGAATCGAGCCACTGGCCGCCGATGAAGTTTCTTGCGCGCGGAACCTGCATGGAATACGACCTCCGTTTCAAGAGTCTGGTCGGGATGCTACCAGACGGTGTAACCGCCGTCCACCAGCATCACGCTGCCCGTGGTGTATGTCGAGGCGTCGGACGCCAGGTACACGATGGCGCCTTTCAGTTCGTCCGTGCGTCCGTAGCGTTTCATGGGAGTCATGTTGACGTTGCGCTCGTAGGCCTCCTTGATGGAGGCCGTGGCCGCGGTTTGCTCCGTCAGAATGTAGCCCGGCGCGATGGCATTCACCCGGATGTTATGGGGCGCCCACTCCGCGGCCATTCCCCGTGTCAACTGGGCCACCGCCGCCTTGGCCACGCAGTAGGTCACATTGTGCCGCGGCGCGATGTTGCTGATCACAAATGCGTTGATCGAGGCCACATTGATGATGCTTCCACCCGCGCCGCGCGCGATCATGCGCTTTGCGACGCGCTTCCCGAAGTAGAACATCCCGGAAAGGTTTATGTCGATAATCTCCCGCCAAAGGTCGTCTTCCACTTCGTGAAGCGCGATCCCCTCGGAGGGCCTTGCGGCATTGTTGATCAGTATGTCGATGGGACCGAGCGCCTTTTCCACATCAAGGATGAAACGGTCAATCTGTTCCGGTTTCGACACATCGGCCATGCCGAAGAAGGATCTGCGGCCCATGGCCGTGAGTTCGGCCGCCGTGCCGACCCCGGCCTCTTCCAGGAGATCACAGATGGCAACATCCGCGCCGGCTTCGGCGAGGGCCATGGCGTGCTGGCGGCCGAGCCCCCTCGCGCCGCCGGTCACCACGGCGACCCGGCCCGAGAGGTCAAACATGCCGGTCACGCTGCGGTTCCCGTCACTCACGGCCATCCCTCTTGTCGGCCGTCTCCTCCGGCGCGAGTCCGGGCCAGGTACGCTCACCGAACACCTTCTGCCAATCCTGCGCGAAGCCCGTCATCCGCTTCTCCGTGAACGGGTGCTCGTAGAGCATCTCCAGGAACTCCATCTTCATCGTGCAGATGTCGGTCCCGGCCACGGCGAACTCGCCAAAGGCCCTGGGCAGCCTGCCGCAGGAGAGGACTTTTGTCTTGAATCCGTAGTTTTCATACATCTTCTTGACCGGCGCCACCATGTCCACGGACTGGTCGATCACCTGGTCCAGCGGGCCGTTGAACAGCGCCGCCACATCGGCGCCGTGCTTGCCAACCAGGTACGCCTGGGCGATGGAGCACACCGTGGTCACGGCGAGTGTCATGTCCGGCTTCTCCCGCTTGAGTTGGATGAGCGCCTGGATGCCGGCGATGCTGATCGGGAGCTTGACGATGATCTTTTCCGAGAACTTGTGAAGCCAGCGGGCCTGCGCAAGAAGGGGATCCAGATCCTTCCAGCCAAGCACCTGGCAGAAGACCCGACCCGGCGACGCCTCCAGAATGCGCGACAGGGTGGCCTCCATGTCCGGCCCGCCCTTGGGGATGAGACCCGGATTCGTGGTGACGCCGTCGATGATGCCCCACTCGCGCGCGCGCAGGATTTCTTTCGGGTCTGAACTGTCAATGAACAATTGCATAATGACTTTTACCTCCGTCAGATTCGATGTCCGTGTCAGTCAGTGCTAGAACAACTCGGTGGCCAATCCCGCCAAATAGCCGGCTATCCGATCGCGGTAGGCGCGGTAGAACTCCGGCGACAGGCTGTAGAACTCGTCCCGGTGCAGGAATCTCCCTTGCTCATCGCGCCGTCCCACGAACCGGAAGCTGTAATGATGGAAAACCATGTGATGCCGCGAAATGGATTGATCGGCGGCCGTCTTATAGGCGTTCAGACATTGCGCGGCAAACGCGGATCCCGCTTCGGCCTCGGTGCGCGCATACGCCACGGCGTCGTCCCACCACCTGCGGAAGAGGTCGGGATGGCATTCCTGCAGGACTTCCGCGAAAATCAGTTGCAGCATGGGTGATATCTTGTAGTGGTGCCTGCCTCCGGTGGCGCGCTGGATCACGCGGCGGGGACCGGCTGTGAGGTCGTCCGCGGAGTGGAAGTCGAGCAGGACGCCGAATTCCTCGGCGAGGACAAACTGGCTGCGCACGCGTTTCTCCAGACCTTCGAGACCATCGGGACAGCGGTAGTCGTAGCTCTTCTCCTGCCCAAAGTTGGGAGCCACGTGCGTCACGGGAAGCCCGCGCCTGCGGATTTCTCCCAGAACGAACAGCAGTTCCTCATCGGTCGTGAGACAGTCGAAGGCCGCGATCTCCGGAGGGTGCTCGTCTATGGTGAACTCAAGGTCATAGGGTCTTCCGTCTTTGAGCCTGCTGATATGTTCAGCGAGCGTCTCAAGCGTCTGGAGCGCGTCCCAATACTTGCCCACAAAGCCGTCGATTCTGGATTCGTCCAGGGTGTACGTGCTGCCGCCGAAGCGCCGGTGCTCTGAATGATAGGCAAGGAGCATGCGCCGCTCACGATCGTTGGGGATCTTGCCGGAGAGATATTGTGCGGACGAACCCGCGAGTGCGGAGTAATCCAGTATGTCGGCCATGTCCAGTGTGTAGAAGGTGTAGTACTTTGCCGCGTCGATGACCGTTTTCGCGCGCGCAAGCCCGTCTTCTCCCCGCTTAATCTGTATATGGTCCGCATCGGCGCCGTATCGTAACGGCTTCTCACACTGAAGCGCCGACAGCACCCCGGACAGCCACAACCCTTCCCAGGTGCTTCCCGTATAGCCGGTCTCGATAGTGCCAAAACCGCAGGCATAGTTCTTCGGCGCGGGACGGCACCCGAGGATGTCGTCGAGCAGATTGAGCTCGCGCACGGAATTCTGAATCGAATTGGCGGCAAAGCCACAGCGGCTCATTGCGTCGTATATGCCGGGCCAGACCGACGTGGTCATTCTGACGCCAATGCCGAGTCTCGGGGTGCCCCCCAAGGGCTGTGGCCCCGACTCCGGTTTGACCGCCGTCACGTAACGGTGCACGACCGCGGCGTCCGTGGGATACGCGTTGACGCGGACGCCGGTCGAAAGCGTCATGCTCCCCAGGGGTTGGGCCAGCGCCTCGGTTCCGCCTCCGTTGCCGATCTCGACGAACACCTGCTGGCCGTCGGGCAGCGCGACCAGCGAGAAGACCGCCGCGCCGCGATGCCTGCACGATGCCGGGAAGGGTCGGGCACCGTTGACCTCCGGTAGAGCGTCTCCTGGAGTGGGGGGGAGGGAGGAGATCCCAGCCGACTGAACTTCGCGCCATTTTTCCGAAACGCGTTCCACGGCACGCCATGCCGCGGCGCGATCCCATGTGGCCGTGTCGAGAACGCCCGGGTTGCTGGCCGGGTCCATTTCCAAGCTGCGGAACTTCATGTTGCTCTTCCCAACCTCCGGTATCAATTTACCTCGATTCCAGTCACGCACGATGACGCTGCGCCGCCCGGCTTCAAGACTCCGCAAAGCTTCCGGAACACCGTGAGATCGTTATGGCCAAACCTTTGAAGGGCGTGTTCACAGCGCAATTCTGGTGTCGCATCCCTTCACGTGGTTCCTGCTGTAGTCGTTGCGATTCATGGCCCGACTTGCCACCGGGCATGCTCTTGTCACACGATGAAACGCCAATTCGTGCTTTTCATCATTGTGCCGTTTGTTTCCTCTGGGAAGCAACTGTTCGCGAGTGGCGTCTCCCCCGGAACGTCCTGCGCATAGAATGTTGCAGGTTCGCGTCCCGCACCGCCATCCTCCTCCTTTCAGAGTTTTCGTTTTTCCTGATTCGAAGACCGTATACTTCGGGGATGCCACACAAGACTGTTCTTCGCATGGCCGTTCTTGCACTTTTGTGTCTCACGACGGGCTCTCCGGCGCATGCTGAGTCTTCCGTTCCCGCTGCCCCTGCGCGCGGGGTTTCAACCGTGCATTTTCGCCCGGAAACCGGCGTCCTCGGCGATGTTATCCCGTTCTTCTGGCAGGGAACCTACCATGTCTTTTATTTGAAAGGGCCTGCCTGGGGGCACATTGCCAGCGACGACCTGGTCCATTGGAGGCAGCACCCGGACGCGATCAGCAAGGGGGAGGACACGGCGGCCCCGGACGGTGAAAACTGCTGGACGGGCAGCATCGTCGAGGAGAGCGGGACGTTTCATCTGTTCTACACGGGGAAGAACAGCCGTGACCCGAAAGGGGATCAGAAGGTCATGCATGCGGTCAGCGATGACTTGACCGCATGGACCAAACTGCCCGAACAAACATTCTATGCCGACGGCGTCAACTACTGGAGCAAACCCGTCAATGGGGCCATTGACGACAAGCTCATCTACCATCATCAGGCGTTTCGGGACCCCGAAGTGATTCGAATGCGGCAGGAGGGCAAATGGTGGCTCCTGCTGCATGCGGCGCTGCCGGACGGTTCCTCTCCGGCTTTTGCCCGTTATGAATCCTCCGACCTTATGCGATGGACGCCCTGCAAGCCGCTTCTTGTC
>CAIXUF010000786.1 GCA_903922535.1 Candidatus Hydrogenedentota bacterium | reverse complement strand
TTTGGAGCAGCCAGCCGGACACACCGGGCACGACCGTATTCAAGAGGACGATAGAGGTGCCGGGACCGGTCAAGTCGGCCATGATGGTCGTAGCCCTGGGCTGCATGCACAAAATCCGCATTAACGGCGAATTAGTGGCGGACCAGGGCAATTTCGACGCCTACTTCATGAGCCGGTCCGAGAGGTATGGCATTGCACCATATCTTAAGCCCGGCCCGAACCAGTTGGAGATTGAGGCGCGCGACACGGGTGATGCCGTGGGCCTGCTGCTAGACGGACTCGTGACCCTTCAAGACGGGCAAGAGGTGGCATTCGCTTCCGACGCGTCCTTTGCCACCGCAACCGGTCCTGCCCGAATTCTCAGTGCGCCGTCCCAGGGCTACACGGGAGACCCGGCGTTGCTCCTGCTGCGGCCACGTCCGCACCCGCTTCCCCAGGCCGGCTGGCTGGCAGGTGAGGCGCCGCGTCCCGCGCCGTTTGACCGGTTAATCTATGCTCCGCCGTATGACATTCCACCCACGCCCGCCCGATACCGCTTTATTGTCCCGCCCGGTGCCACGCGCATGGCCCTTCGCACCCCATGCGAAACGCAGTTGTTCATAAACGGTTCGGAAGTGCCGCTGGAATCCCGCGACGGCGTGCTCACGGCAACGCTGCCCGACCCCGACGCACCCCGCCGTATTGCCGCATTGCGGATCGTTACGGTACTGGGCTTTGAGAGGGGGGCCGCCATTGAGGCCCCAATCACGTTTGATGTGGGGCCCGGAACCATTCCGCTCGGATCCTGGGACGAACTGGGCCTGCCGCATTATGCGGGCGGGGTGCGCTACAGCAAGCGCGTCCAACTGCCCGGGAAGGACGGCGCGCGCGTGATGCTGGACCTGGGCCGTGTGCGCGGCAGCGCGGAAGTGCTCGTCAACGGCAGGCCCTGCGGCACCCGCATCTGGCATCCGTACCGCTTTGACATCACCGACGCGGTCAAGGCGGGCGAGAATGAGGTCTCGGTGCTCGTGCTCAACACCTTGGGACCCCACTTTGCGGACGGGCATCCGAGCGCGCACGTCTACGAGAATCAGACCAAGTCCGGCATTTTCGGCCCCGTGACGGTGTTGCGAATGATGCCGGCAAGCATGACACTGGCGAAAACAGAATAGGCGCAGTTCGCAGTGACAGAAAGGAGGCATTATGACGGTGCGGCGTGCAGTGGTGGCGGGACAGTTCTATCCGCAGCAGCCCGAAGTGCTGGAAAAGGATGTGCGGAAGTACATCGACGCCTCCGGCATTGCGGCGTCCCCCGCGCAGGTGGCGGCGCTGGTGGCGCCCCATGCGGGCTATGTCTACTCCGGACCCACGGCCGGATTCGCCTACGCGCGCGTGCGCGGGGCGCAGCCCAAACGCATCGTGCTGCTGGGCCGGTCGCACCGGTACGCGTTCCGGGGCGCGTCAATATGGGCCACGGGCGGCTACGAATCTCCGCTGGGCGTTCTGCCGGTGGACGTCCATATGGCGGCCATGCTGGAGCAGGAATTTGGCGGCGCACCCCTGGAGGCGCACGAGGTGGAGCACACACTTGAGGTGCAGGCGCCCTTTGTCCAAGTGGCCATCGGGACCGTGCCGATTGTGCCGATCCTCTTTGGGGATGAGGCCGGCGAATGGCATGTGGAATTTGGCCGGAGGCTCGCCCAGTATCTGGAACCGGGCGACCTGGTCATCGCCTCGACGGATCTTTCACACTATCTCACCGAGGCCGAGGCCAACGCGATTGATCGCGAATCGACCGGAACGATTCTGGAGCGCGACCCGATGCAGCTTTCGCGGGGCCTTGCGGCGGGGACCTGCTCGATGTGCGGCGGCGCGGCGGTGGTGACGGCCATGGCCTACGCCAACGCGCGCTGCGCGGTGGACTGGCGTCTGCTGGACCACCGGACGAGCGCCCGCGCCAGCGGCGACACCGGCCATGTCGTGGGCTATGCCGCCATTTCCATGGAGTTCGAGGAACAGGGGGACGTGCAATGACTTGGCGTGTTTCGGATGTGAAGCGGGTGATGGATGACTGGGCGCCGCCCACCTGGGCCGAAACATGGGACCGGGTGGGCCTGCAAGCAGGCAGACCCGACCAGGAAATTGCGGGTGTGGCCGTGTGTCTGAGCGTGACCCCGGGCGTGGTGGCCGGGGCGCGGGCGGCGGGTGCAAACATGATTGTGGCGCACCACCCGCTGATATGGGACCCGATACGGGCGCTGCGCACCGATGACCCCCAGGTGCGCCTGTGCCTCGACATTGTGGCGGGCGGCATGGCCTGCCTTGCGGCGCACACCAACCTGGACGTTGCGCCGGGCGGGGTGAACGACGCACTGGCCAGGGTGCTTGGGCTCGAAAAGATCAAGCTGCTCTTTGCCGCCGACGAGGCGCTGCAGGTGAAGCTGGTGGTGTTTGTGCCCGAGTCGCATCTGGCGCGGTTGCGCGACGCGGTGAGCGCGGCGGGCGCGGGCGTTATCGGTGCCTACACGCATTGCTCATTCAGTGCGCCGGGCGTCGGTACCTACCTGCCCGGCGAGGGCGCACAGCCCTTCAGCGGTGAGACCGGAAAGCTGAACGAGGAGGCCGAACGGCGATTCGAGACGCTTGTTCCCAAACCGCGCCTGGGTGCGGTGCTGCGCGCGATGTTCCAGGCACACCCCTACGAGGAAGTCGCCTATGATGTGGTGGCGCTGGAAAATACGGACCCATCGGTCGGTCTGGGCCGGGTGGGGGAACTGCCGGAGGCGATGGAGCAGGGCGTTTTTGTTGAACACGTGCGGCAATGCCTTGCGCCCGCGTCAATACGCGCCGTGTTCCCCGGCACGGGACGCCGGGTGCGGCGTGTTGCGGTGCTGGGCGGTTCGGGCGGCGATCAGGCGGCGCGCATGCCGCTCGACGTGGACGCCTATGTGACGGGCGATGTGAAATACCATGATGCGCTTTCGGCGCAGGCCCGCAATCTTCTGGTGGTCGATGCGGGGCACCACGGCACGGAGATACCTGTGCTGCCCGAAATTGCCCGGCGGCTTGGTGCCGCTTTGGAGGGACTGCCGGTCACGGTCATCGGCGAAGCGGATCCTTTCGGGGTGTAGCCGGACCGTCGGGTCGTCTATAATGCGGCCTCCTGAAAGGAGCCTTCACCGTGGCGCAATCCCTGAAAATTCTCTATGTAACCTCCGAACTGGCACCGCTGGTCAGCACCGGCGGACTGGCCGAGGTGGCCGCGGCGCTGCCCCGTGCGCTGCGCGCTCGCGGCCATGATGTGCGCCTGGTGCTGCCCGGTTACCGGCAAATAGCGGCCGAGTACAGGGGCGAACAGTTCTGCATGGTGGTGGCCGAACTCGACGGCAAGCCCGTGCATGGTGCAATGCGGGTGTCGGCCGTGCCCGGCACGGACATCCCGCTGTACCTCATTGAGCATGACGGCTATTTTGGACGCCCGGCGCCCTACGGTGCGGGCGCCTATGAGTTTGACGACAACGGCGAGCGGTTTTGCTTCTTCTGCCAGGCACTGTGTCACGGCATCCCGCAGACGGGATGGGTACCCGACATCATCCACTGCCACGACTGGCACGGCGCGCCCATTGCCATTTACCTCAAGACGCGTTACCGGGACGACCCTGTCTGGGGTCGCATCCCGTGCTTGTTCACCATTCACAATCTGGCCCACCAGGGGCGCTATCCCCTGTCCAAGTTCGCGGCAACCGGATTTGACCCGGCACTGCTCACCCCGGAGTGCCTGCTCTTCGCGGGCGACATGAACATCATGAAGGGCGCGATCATGCTGGCGGACACGCTCAGCACCGTCAGCCCGCGCTATGCCAAGGAAATGCAGACCGCCGAATACGGTTGCGGTTTGGAAGGGTCGCTGGACGCGCGGTCCGCCGATCTCTACGGCGTGCTCAACGGCGTCGATTATGACGTCTGGAATCCCGCGACTGACCCGCACATCGAATGCGCGTACACTGACGAAGCGCCTCAGGGCAAGGTGGAATGCAAGGCCGCGCTCCAACGGCGGTTTGAACTGCCCGTGCGTGATGTGCCGCTGTTTGGCGCGGTGAGCCGCCTCTATTGGCAGAAGGGCTTCGACTTCGTGCTGGACGCAATGGACCGGCTCATGGTGCACGACGCGCAGTTGGTGGTGCTTGGGTCGGGCGATCCCTCTCTGGAAGGGCCAATGGGCGAATGCGTGCGCCGCTATCCCGGCCGGGTCGGTGTGTTTCTGGGATACGACGTGGCGTTGTCGCACCAGGTGGTCGCCGGAAGCGACTTCTTCCTCATGCCCTCGCGCTATGAACCCTGCGGACTGGCGCAAATGTACGCGCTGGCCTACGGGACCGTGCCTGTGGTGCGGCGCACGGGCGGGCTGGCGGACACGGTGGTTGATGCGACCCCGGCCAATTTGCGCCGCAACACCGCCACGGGCCTGTCATTTGTCCCAAAGACGGCGGCCGCGCTGGCGCGGGCAATGGACCGTGCCGTGGCGCTGTATGCCGAACCGGAGACAATGCGGCAGTTGCGGCACGCCGGAATGACGCACGATTTCTCCTGGGACCGATCCTGCGGGGCCTATGAGGCGCTGTATCGAAAGACCATCAGCAAGGCATTGTGATCATGGCCGGACTGGAACTCATTACACACACCCCCGACACCACCGAGCGCCTCGGCTGCACGTTGGCGGGCCTGCTGCCGGACGGCGTGGTGGTTGCGCTGTTCGGAGATCTTGCCACGGGCAAGACCTGTCTCGTGCGCGGGATGGCCGCGCACTACGCCGGCGGCACGCCGGTGCACAGCCCCACATTCACGCTCGTCAACCAGTATGGCGCCGATCCCGCGCTGTACCACCTCGATTTGTACCGGCTCGGCGGTCCCGAGGAACTGGCGGACTTGGGCTACGAGGAACTCTTCGAGCCCGACGGCGTGTGCGTGGTGGAATGGGCCGAGCGGGCCGGTGTGCTGCTTCCGCCGCAGCGTTTGGAAGTGCGCCTGTTTCACGCGGGCGGCGACGCGCGGCGGCTGGTCTTCGACGACTGCGGCGTGATGCCTGGGGGTTGGGAACAGGTGCTGCAAGAGGCCGTGGATCGCGCCTGAGTTCCTGAATTGCCGGGCAGGCTGGATATGAGAACGCCCCGTTGGACAACTGTGCGCTCAATCTGTTCTTCGAAGAAAGGACGGAAAGGCTCGGTTCAGGCGCGGACAGAGATTGCGGGGTGCCTCCTTCCCCAAAGGGAAGAATGTGAATAGCTGGAGGTTCCGAAAGGAACCTCCGGAAAACAGGCCACGATACTATCAACCCCGTAGCGGGTTGAATGTGAATTGGTCCGCGTAGACGCCCCGAATACATTCAACCC
>CAIXUF010000785.1 GCA_903922535.1 Candidatus Hydrogenedentota bacterium | reverse complement strand
GCAAAGGACGAAGGACGAAGGACGAAGGGCAAAAGGCAAAAAAAGAAGAACGCGCCGCGTCCTGGGGGTTAGGACGCGGCGTGCATGGTTTTTATGTCAATCCGTCAGCAGGGCAGTTCCCAGCCCTTGCGGTATTGCTTGCTGACAATCTGCGCGGCGTTGGGCACGTCCATGACGACGCCGGCCTTGTTGTCCCAGTGGAGCTTCTGGCCGGATTTGACGACCAAGTTGCCGAAATTGACCATTTCGGTGAAGGGGCCGGCGTAGCTGAAGTTGGAGCTGGGCATCTTGCCTTCCTTGATGCCGCGAATCCAGTCGAAATAGGGGCTCTCGCCGGGGATGCGCTCGATGGTCGGGTCGGGCATCTTGTAGTCCTTCATGGAGGCGGCAGGCATGAGGCGCGGGTCGCCGCCGTATTCGCCGGCCGTCAGGATGCCCTTGTCGCCGATGAAGAAGGAGCCGTTCATGTCCTTGTCGCCGAGCGGCTCGTTGTCCGGAACGGCGGCGGGCCGCTTGGGCCGGTTGTAAATGGGCTCGCCGGTTTTCTCGTCCGGATAGTGGCCGTCGTACCAGTACACGTCCACGGGCGGCATACCGCCGCGGGCCGGGAAGGCATACTTGATCGTGGTGGTGATCGGGAAGGTCTGGTCGTTGCGGCCGCGCTGCTCGACCACTTCCACGGTGTAGTCCGTGGCGTCAACGAGCTTCATGGACATGTAGGCCGCGTCCATGATGTGGCAGGCCATGTCGCCGAGCGAACCGCCGCCGAAATCGAGCCATGCGCGCCAGTCATGCGGGGCGAGTTTGTGGTTGTAGGGGCGCCAGGGGGAGGCGCCAATCCAGCGGTCCCAGTCCATGTTTTCGGGGGCGACCTCGGGCGGCAGCGGCTCGGTCCTGCCGTTGTTGTCCCACACCGGGCGGTGCGTCCACACGTGTATTTCGCTGACGTTGCCGATGGCGCCGCTCCAGATCATCTCGCAAAGCTCGCGGACGCCGTCGCCGCAGTGGCCCTGGTTGCCCATCTGGGTCATGACGCCGCATTCCGCGGCGGTGTTTTTGAGCAGGCGCGCTTCGGCGACCGTGTGGGTCAGCGGTTTCTGGACGTACACGTGTTTGCCCATCATCATGGCCATGTAGGCCGCCGGGGCGTGGGTGTGGTCCGGCGTCGAAATGGTCAGCGCGTCGATTTCGGGCATCTTCTCGAGCATGTTGCGGTAGTCTTTGAACTGCTTGGCGTCGGGAATGCGGTAGAACGACTCGGCGCAGCGGTCCCAGTCCACGTCGCAGAGGGCGATGATGTTCTCGCCGAGCTTCTTGCAGCTCATGATGTCCGACGTGCCTTTGCCGCCCGCGCCGATGGCCGCAATGTTCACCTTGTCATTGGGGGAAAGCTTGCGGGGAACCACTTTCGCGGTGTTTGGCGTCACAGGCGGGGCCTCGATGACCTCTTTGCCGTCCTTGGTGGTGACGGCACCAAACGCCATGGTCGTTGTTGCGGCGGCCAGAAAGGCCCTTCTCGTCAGACTCATACTGTCCATGCTGTTGTTCCTTTGTTTCAGGTTTACGGGGACGCATTCACGGGTTGCCGATAATAGCATTTCCCACCGACATGCTCCAGTCTCATAATGCGCCACGGTACTTCACGTTGTATGACCCGTTTGACGGCGTTGCGGTTTTGACAATCAGCCGGTGGTTCCCCGCCTTGTACTCCCAATCGTTCCCCTCGGCGAGTTTTACCCCGTCCCGGTCCACAGAATAGGGCTTTGTCTCCGAGAAGATGCGCAGCAGGTGGGGCGTCGCTGCGCCTTCCAGCGTGATTATGGTCGAATTTCCCATACGAACCGACACTTTGAGCGTCCCGGATTTGTCCGCCAGGGGAATCTCCATTTGGCTGTACTGACACGGGTAGATATTGAGCGTGAGGAACTTGTCCCAGTCACGGGCGCCGATTCCCGTGTATTCCCGGGAAATGTGCATGGGGATGATTGCGCCCTCCTGAATATACACCGGGAATTCGCCAATAGGATAATTCCGTGAAATCTTGGATGGTCCCGCAATGACCTTGCTGTCATCAAACCAGTAGCGCCAGCGGCCTGCGGGCAGCTCGACTTCCCTGCTTTCGGACGGGGTATAGATGGGCGCCACCAGCAGCCAGTCGCCAAAGTTGTATTGGTACTTGCCCTCTTCCATCGGGCGCATGAGGCGCCTTCCGCCGTTGTGCGCCTGCACAACCGAGCAGTACATGTAGGGCACCAGTTCGGTGTGCAGCCAGGAATACTGGCGTATGAGTTCGAGTTCCTGGGGCGTGCGCATCCAAAGCCGCCGCTCTTCGTGTCCGCCGTTCAGGAAAAGACCGCAGAAGGTGGAGAATTGGGCCCAGCGGATGTAGAGTTCCGGCGCGATGGGCGAACCGCCGTGATAGCCGCCGACATCGGAGCCGATGATGTTGTAGCCCAGATTGGCGCTTTCCAGAATGCAGCGGAGGGCGCGCTCCAGCCCCTGCGTCTTGTCGTCCCAAGTGTGGTTGTTGTCGCCCACCCAGTTCACCATGGCCGCATCGAGCGGGGTGAAACCCTCGGGATGTCCCCAGGGGATGACGCTGTCTATGGGACGGCTCAGGGTGATGAAGTCCGGGTTCTTGGACTGGCCGTGCTGGAGTTCATCGCGGTAGAAATGGTCCATATAGGTGCGGGTGGTCATCCAGCCCGCGTGTGTCTTCTGGTAGAAGGCCGGCACGCCCAGGGGGCGGGAGGTGAGAAACGACGCGGTGTCGTCGAGTTTCCAGCCGTCGATGCCCAGGTTCAGCACCTTGTCCTGCATACCGCGCCACCAGTTCATGGCCTCCGGGTTGGTGTAGTCGATGAATCCGCCCCGGCCCAGCCACCAGTTCCACTGGTAGTCGCCGCCGCAAAGATAGCCCTTCTTTGCGGCCTCGGTGAACCAGTCCGCCGAATCCAGCAGGTCGCGATCGTGGTTCTTGCTGTTGACCATGGTGGTCATCCAGAGGACGGTCCGGATGTTGCGCTTCTTGAGGTCCGCGAGGAACTGCTGGGGATTGGGATAGCGCTTCTCGTCCATGTTGAAGTCGTTGAGTCGTGTTGCCCAGGGAAAATCGATTAGATAGGTGCGGACGGGCAGGTCGTTGTCGCGATAGCCGTTGAGCAGTTCGAGAGCGTAGTCCTCATTGAGCTTGTCGCCGTCCCACAGCCAGCATTCGAGCGCCCAGGCGGGAACCAACGGCGGGGTGCCGTGGCGCTGGGCGTTGAAGGGCATGCCCCAGAGGGGCAGCACGACCCAGAAGTAGAGGAAGACGGCCAGCAGCAAGGTGAGAACCGTGAGACCGAGAACAATGCGCTTAATCCATTTCTTCACGACGTAACCTCCACAGGAACAGAATCCAGAAGTCAGAATTCAGAATGACAACCAAAGGCTAGCCAACAACGTTTGCGCGAACACAAGCGCGATGGCCGGGTCATTGTACAGATCACGTTAGCGGATGCGATGCGCTACAATTGGACCCGGAGACGTTAACCTTCGCGGACTGACGCGTTCAAGCAATGGACGATATGGACAGTATGGACCGTATGGACTTGACGGAGCGAGTGACGCTGGTTTGTGTCCATGGCGTCTACTCTGTCCATCGTGTCCATCTCGTCCATCTCGTCCATGGCGTTCGTGAAATCGACGGATCTGGACGGCTTCCCTGCAGGCGAGCTTCGTCCATCCTGACCCCGACGTTACACCGATTACTATACAGGGGCATGCACCCATGACTGAAATGCTGGCAATCAACGGCGGCACGCCGGTGGCCACGGAACCTTATCCCGCACCCTGGCTGGGTCCGGCGGCGATTGGCGAGGAGGAGGTGGATGCGGTTGCGGCCGTGGTGCGGAGTCAACGCCTCTTCCGCTTTCTGGACCATGAACACTCCCAATGCACCCGGCTTGAGGGTCTGTTCCGTGAGATGACCGGCTGCGGGCATGCGCTGGCCGTGGGCGGCGGGACCGCGGCGCTTATCTGCGGGTTAATCGGCGTTGGCGTTGGCGACGGCGACGAGGTGATCGTGCCCGGGTACACCTATGTGGCGTCGGCCTCGGCGGTGCTCATCTGCGGCGGCGTGCCGGTCATCGCCGAGATTGATGACTCGCTGACGCTGGACCCCGACGACATTGAACGGCACATTACCGCGCGCACGAAGGCTGTGATGCCGGTGCATATGCGCGGGATTCCCTGCGACATGGACCGCATTCTGGCGGTCGCACGGCGGCACAATCTTCTGGTGATCGAGGACTGCGCGCAGGCTTGTGGCGGCAGCTACAAGGGCCGACGTCTTGGTTCCATGGGCGATGTGGGCTGTTTCAGCCTGCAACAGTACAAGATCATCACTGCGGGCGAGGGCGGCATGGTGGTCACGAATGACCGGAAGGTCTTCGAGCGCGCCGCCATCCGCCACGACTCGGCCATGTGTTACTGGAACCCTTCCGACACCGCAGTCGGGCCGTTTCCGGGCGAGAATTTCCGCATGAACGAGATGGAGGGGGCGCTGGGCTGCGTGCAGTTTGGAAGGTTGGAGGGCATTCTTGCCCGCACACGGCAGTTACAGCGGCATATTCACGCGGGCATTGCGGACTGTTCCGGTGTGGGCATCTATCGTTCGCCGGACCCTGACGGCGACTGTGGCATCAGCATCGTGCTGCTGCTGGACAGTCCGGAACGGGCCAAGAGATTCGCCGCAGCGCTCAAGGCCGAGGGGATACCGGCGGGGAGCATGTATGACAAGGGCATACCGGACCGGCACGTGTACTGTTGTTGGGAATACGTGATGGAGCAGCGCTCCGCCGACGCGCATGGCCGCCCGTGGTCCTCTCCCCTGCACGACGCGTCGCGCAGGTACAGCCCCGACATGTGCCCGCGCACGCTGGATATCCTCGGGCGCACCGTGATCATTTCGCTGGCGCAGACTTTTGAGGACCGCCACGCGGAGTGGATTGTGCAGGCGATCCGAAAGGTGGCCCTGGCGGCGGGATAGCCGCCGCTATTTGTCCTCCCCGCGCAGCGACAGGCCGCGAACGTCGAACGCCGCCTCATACGGACCCGGAATCTCCCAACCCAGGTTGAACGAATCACTGGCAAGATCCTCGTACTGCGTGTTCTTGAGGTACCCGTGCTCTTGCGCAATCGTCAGCGCCTCCCGCAGCAACGGCACCAAGTCCACCTTTAGCCGTTGCGAAGTTCCGTCTCCCGTGGGGACTTTCCAGAACCGTTTGCCGTCCAGCATACAAATGAACTTGCCCGAAGCATCCGCCTTGCCCGCATCCAAAGCATAATATGCCGGGGGAATTGGATAACGGGCATCGAAGAACGGGATTCCGAACCAAATCATGTCGCCACAATCCGGGTTGCCCTGAGTGACGTTGTGGACAGTCCAGAAGGCAGACACTTGGGCGGTGTGGAGTTTCGGGTCAAGTTTGCCCTCGCTCCACGGGGCCGCTTTGCACAACGATATGCAGCCCTTCATGGAAAAACAAAGGACCTTCCAGTCTTTTGGCACGATGGGCTTGCGGAAGCGTTGCTCAATTAGCAGGTGCGGCCAAGCCTCCCCCGCGGCCCGCATGTGCCCGTCATATTCAAAATCACCGTGCACCACCAAGCCTATACCGGCCGGCCCCGGGCCCCAGTACTCATACACAACCTGTTTGGCCTTGTTATCAGCCCAACACTGGTTGGCCATCGGAACGCAGGTGTAAGACTGCGGTTCAAGCAGGTCACGGGTGCCCCACTGCGCCACGCGCCATACCGGCTTGATGCCATTATATTCTTCCCCGAAGTGAAGTGGGCCGAGCTCTTCCTTCGGAGCCGGATGACTTGCCGCAGTGAGCATGAAGCCCCGCCGGAATTCCGGGTCGTCGAAGAGCTCGCGCCCGGACGTGGTCCCGGAGGTCTGGTCGGTTATGCTTGCGGCCATCAACACAATTATTGTCATCAGCATTGGCTATAGACCTTTCCCTGCCCGACCCTCCAAGCCGACGTCATTCTTGTAGAGACTATGCATCATCGCCCGACCGCTTGTCCATACGAGAAGGGCGCCCGCACATCCGTGACGGGCGCCCCGCGGGAAGTTCAACAACTATGATGTCAGTCCCGACGCCGTCAAGGCAAAGGACTTGGTCACGGGCGCTGCAGTGCCCGGATATTTGAGGAAGTCGACATGGCCGTCCATGTACAGCACATTCGAACCGCCCGGCACGTGGTTGAATTTTGTCGCGTTTGTGGACAGGATGTCGCCAAGAATAAAAATGTCGCTTTGCGACTTGTTACTTGCCGCCGCGTTGTTGATGTCCGTAATCATGAAGCGTTCGACCCCGTCGCGGAGCCGGTACAGCTTTGTGCCGTGACCCGTGCCCCAGGGGACTCCGGCACTGTCGACCACGCCTTCCGTGTCCTTGTCGAAGGCGTCCACGGCACCGCGCTGGTTGTAGGGCATCTTGCCCATCGCCGGGATCGTTGTCAGTATCTTCATCCACTGGTACACAAACTGTG
>CAIXUF010000784.1 GCA_903922535.1 Candidatus Hydrogenedentota bacterium | reverse complement strand
TCTCGCTCAGCGTGCCCTGACCAACATGGCGGAACAGTTCCATCTCCCACCAGCGGTCCTGCGCGTGCGTGTACCCCTGCGCAAAGAAGAGGTCATGGCGGTTCTGCGCATAGATATGCGGCACTCCCCACTTGTCCCGCAGCACCTCCACCGCCGCCTGCAAGCCGTCCACCTTTACTGTTCCGTCATGCTCGGGGGACGGCCCCCCGGTCAGGCCCGCGGTGACATTGCATCCCGTGCCTGCCATGAACACCCCGCACAGGGCGGCGGACGACAGCAAACGCATTATCTGGTGCTTCATGGAGAATCTCCTTTCAGAAATTGAAACCCGCCGTCATTGTTGAATGAAACAGCGGGTCAACGAAGAAGAATTCCGTGTTTTGGCTTTCCTATAGTGCGCTTTCCGGCTGCCGGGCGTCGCCAGCGCCGGGTTTGGATTCCTTCATCTCCCAGCCGCCGCCCAGCGCCTTGTACAACGAAATAAGGTCTGTCAGCACCATGCTCTGGCTTTGCACCAGCAGGTCCTGGACTTCATAGACGGATGTCTGCGCCACCAGCACATTGAGGAATCCCTCCAACCCGCTGGTATAGCGTTCGTTTGCCAGTTTCAGCGCCTTCTCGTTCGAGGCCGCGCTTTCCCGCAAAGACTCGTGCCGCACCTGCTCGTTGGCGAAGGATACCAGCCCGTTCTCCACATCGGCCAGCGCGGCGAGAATGCTTTGCTCGTACTGGATCGCGGCCTGCTCCTGCCGGGCGTTTTGCGCTTCGATGTTTGCGAGAATGCGTCCACCCTGGAAAATGGGAACGGAGACGCCGGGGCCGATGGACCACATGCGGTTCGCGCTGTCGAGCAGACTGCCCAGGTTCAGGCTTTGGCCGGCTATATTGCCCGTGAGCGTGAACTTGGGGAACCGGTCCGCCATGGCCTGGCCGATGCGCGCCGTGGCGGCGGCAAGCTGCCGATCAGCCTGGCGTATGTCGGGCCTGCGGCGCAGGAGGTCGGACGGGATTCCCACCGGGACCATCGCCGGAGGTGTCGGCAGGGGAGCGGGTGTGGCAAGTTCTTCCTTGAGTGCGGCAGGTTCGGCGGCCAGCAACACCGCCAGCCGGTGCATGGACATCTGCACCCGCGTCTCGAGCAAGGGAATCTGTGACTTGGTGCCTGCCACCTGCCCCAGCGCGCGGACGCTGTCCAATTCGCTGCTCAGCCCCGCCTGGAACCGGTCTGCCGTAAGCCGCGCCGTGTTTTCCTGCGCTTCAATGTTCTTCCTGGTGATGTCCAGCCGGTTCTGCGAAGTGCGCAGGTCAATGTAGCTCAGCGCAATCTCCGAGGCCAGCGACGCAAGCACGCCGCTCCGGAATTCCTCTGATGCCGCCAGATCGGCATCGGCCGCCTCCACTCCGCGCTGCTTGCCGCCGAAAACGTCCAGTTCCCATGCCGCGTCCAGGCCCGTCTGGAACAGGTTTGACTGTCGGGACGGCGCGCCCTGGGAGGCGCCGGGTCTGAAACTGACTGTGGTGCTTCCCTTGGAACCGATGCCGTTCTGGATGACGGAGAAATTGCGGCCGATCACGGTGACTCCCGGCGTGACACCGGCGGCGCTGACCGTGCCGCCGACACTCACAGACGGCGCGGAGGACTGCGTCGGAGGCTTTACCGCCTCCATGCGCTCGTACGATCCGGCCGCACCCAGGGTGGGCAGCAGTGCGCCTGCGGCAATGCCGCGTGCCGCACGCGCCTCACGAATCCGGGCACCCGCAAGTTTCAGGTCCAGATTCTTCTCCACGCCGCGCGTGATCAGCGATGTCAATACTGGGTCGTTCAGCGTCGTCCACCATGCGGCCGCCTCGGTCGCGGGCGTGCCCGCCTCGACGCCGGGAGACAGCGACGACCACTTGTCCGGCACGGGCTTTTCCGGCGTCTTGTAGTCCGGACCGGTCTTGCATCCGCCGCAACAGAGCACGGCCAGCACCAGCATCGGGACGATTCGTATCTGCATCACAGTCATGGTGCCTATTCCTCCACGGACGGGGGCATGGGCGCCGGTTTCTTCTTCCGGTGTCCAATCTCGCTTACCCACTGGATAACCACAAAAAACAGAGGCACAAAAAACACCGCAAGGAACGTTGCGGCAATCATGCCGCCCATCACGCCAGTGCCAATGGAGTGACGGCCGCCCGCGCCCGCGCCCTCGCTAAGCACCAGCGGAAGCACGCCGAGAATGAACGCCAGCGACGTCATGATGATCGGGCGAATGCGCAGCCGGGCCGCCTCGATGGCGGAATCGAAGATGCCCTTGCCCTGCTCGCGCTGCACCGAGCAGAACTCGACAATGAGGATGGCGTTCTTCGCCGCAAGGCCCACCAGCGTCAGCAGGCCAATCTGAAAATACACATCGCGCTCAATGCCCCGCAGGTACACCGCAAGGATCGCGCCAAAGGCGCCAAAAGGCACGGCGAGCAAAACGGCAAAGGGCAGCGACCACTTCTCATACTGGGCGGCCAGCACGAGGAACACCATCGTCAACCCAAACAGAATGACAAAGAAAGACTGGTTGCCCGCCTTCTCCTCCTGATAGGACGAACTGCTCCACTCGATTTCGTAGCCCGGCGGCAACGTCGTTGCGCCAATCTCCTTCAGGCGCGCCATCAACTGGCCCGTGCTGAATCCCGGCGCGGGTGCGCCGGTAATCTGCACGGACGGAAAACTGTTGAAGTGGCTCACGACATTCGGGCCGGACTGCATGCGCGTGGTGAGAATGCCGGACAACTCCACCATGTCGCCCTTGTCATTCCGCACGTAGATCTTCTTCATGTCCTCCGGCGTACGCCGGAAGGACGGCTCCGCCTGAAGCTGCACACGGTAAATGCGCCCGTATTTCAGGAAATCGTTCACGTAATAGGAGTCAAGAAATGCCTGAAGCGTGTTGTACGTGTCGGCAATCGGTATGCCCAACGCCTTGGCGCGGGTGTTGTTCACCTCCACGTACAGTTGCGGCAGCCCCACATTGAGCGTGCTGTTCACCTGCACGAACATGGGGTCCTTGCGCACTTCGGCCAAGAACTTGTCGGTCACCTCCGCCAACTTGCGGACGTCGCTGCTGCCCCGGCTCTCCAACTGCATTTCAATGCCGGCCCGCAGCCCCAGCCCCTGAATCGGCGGCGGGACGAAGGCCAGCACCATGGCCTCTTTAAGGCCCATGAATCGCCCGAACACCCGACCCACGACCGCCTGAGCGGTGTGTTCCGGACCCACCCGTTCATCCCAGGGTTTCAGATTGACGAACATGGCGCTCGCGCTTGTGGAGGTGGACATGCCGGCAAGGAAATCCATGCCGCCGAGCGTCGTTGCGTTCGCCACCTCGGGCTGCTGCTTCAGGAAGTCCTCCACCTGCCGCATGACCTCACTGGTGCGGTCCAGCGCCGAACCCTGCGGCAACATGGCCGCCACGAGGAAATAGCCCTGGTCCTCCTGCGGTACAAACGCGCCCGGCACCATCTTGAACAGGCCCGCCGTTGCCCAAATCAGCACGCCGAACACCACTATTGAGATAAATCCCAGCCGAATTACCCAGCGAACCGTGCCGGTGTAGAGCCAGGTGAAGCCCTTGAACATGCCGTCGAACCAGCGGAAGAAGAAAATCTTGTTGTGGTTGGGCTTGAGAAGCAGGCGGCAGAGCGCGGGGCTGAGCGTCAGGGCGACCAGGCCCGATATCATCACCGATATGGCAATGGTCACGCCAAACTGGCGGAACATCACGCCGGTGCTGCCCCCCAGAAAGGCCACCGGCAAATACACCGACGACAACACCAGCACAATGGCAATGATGGGCCCCGTCACCTGCTCCATGGCCTTGATGGTGGCCTCCCGCGGCGCCAGATGCTCGTCGTGCATGAGGCGCTCCACGTTCTCCACCACCACAATCGCGTCGTCCACCACAATGCCGATGGCCAGCACGAGACCGAAGAGCGTAAGCGTGTTGATGGAAAAACCCAGCGCGAGCATTCCCGTGAAAGTCCCCACGATCGCCACGGGCACCGCCACCAGCGGGATAATCGTCGCCCGCCAACTGCCCAGAAAAATGAACACGACCAGCAGCACCAGCAGGATCGCCTCGGCGAAGGTCTTGGCCACCTCGACAATCGAAACCTTGATGAATTGCGTCGTGTCCAGTGGCAGACTGTAGCTCACCCCCGCCGGAAAACTGCGCTGAAGCGTTTCCAGTGCCGCTTTTGT
>CAIXUF010000783.1 GCA_903922535.1 Candidatus Hydrogenedentota bacterium | reverse complement strand
GAAGCCGGATTGTCGCCGGCGTTCATCGGCGCGATTGCAGCCTGGCTCTGGTTCACCGTGTTGTTCGCCGACTTCGCCGAGGCGCTCGCCGAGGGCCGCGGCAAGGCGCAGGCCGACACGCTGCGCAAAACGCGCACGCAAACCGGGGCCAACCGGGTGCGCGCCGACGGCAAGACCGAAAAAGTCGCCGCGGAGCAACTGCGCAAGAACGACCTGTTCCTTGTTTCGGCGGGTGAGATCATCCCGGCCGACGGCGAGATTGTCGAGGGCGTGGCCACGGTGGACGAATCGGCCATTACCGGCGAGTCCGCCCCGGTCATCCGCGAGGCCGGCGGCGACCGCAGTGCCGTGACCGGCGGCACGCGGGTGCTGTCGGACTGGATCAAGGTGCGCGCCACGGCAAACCCGGGCGAGAGCTTTCTGGACCGCATGATCAGCCTCGTCGAGGGTGCCTCGCGCCAGAAGACACCCAACGAAATCGCGTTGACAATTCTACTGTCCGCGCTGACGATCATCTTTCTTGTGGTGATCATGGCGCTTCGGCCTTTCGGCGTCTACTCGGGCGTGACCTTCTCCATTACCGTGCTGGTGGCCCTGCTGGTGTGCCTGATCCCCACCACCATCGGCGGGCTGCTCAGTGCCATCGGCATCGCGGGGATCGACCGGCTCGTGCAGAAGAACGTGCTCGCCATGAGCGGCCGCGCCGTCGAGGCGGCCGGGGATGTGGACGTGCTGCTGCTCGACAAAACAGGCACCATCACGCTCGGCAACCGCGAGGCGACCCAGTTCATCCCCGCCGCGGGCGTCACGCCGGAGGAACTGGCCGATGCGGCGCAGCTTGCCTCGCTGGCCGACGAAACCCCCGAGGGCCGCAGCATTGTGGTGCTCGCCAAGCAGTACGGACTGCGGGGCCGCATCATCACGGAAATGCCCCATGCCGTGTTTATCGCCTTCACCGCGCAGACGCGTATGAGCGGCGTGGACATCGACGGCACCCGCATCCGCAAGGGCGCGGCCGAGGCCGTGCGCGCCTTTGTGGGCGGCGCGTTCCCGAAGGAGGTGGACGACGCGGTCGGTGCGGTGTCGCGCGCGGGCGGCACGCCGCTGGTCGTGGCCAACCAGGACCGCGCGCTCGGCGTGGTCTACCTGAAGGACATTGTGAAGGGCGGTTTGCGCGACCGCTTTGAGCGTTTCCGCGCCATGGGCATCAAGACGGTGATGATCACCGGCGACAACCCGCTCACCGCCGCGGCCATCGCGCAGGAGGCCGGCGTGGACGACTTTCTGGCCGAGGCCAAGCCGGAGGACAAGATGGCGCTCATCCGCCGGGAACAGGCCGCCGGGCATCTGGTCGCCATGACGGGCGACGGCACCAACGACGCGCCCGCGCTGGCGCAGGCCGACGTGGGCGTGGCGATGAACACCGGCACGCAGGCCGCCAAGGAGGCGGGCAACATGGTGGATCTGGACTCGAACCCCACCAAGCTGATCGAGATCGTGGAAACGGGCAAGCAGATGCTCATGACGCGCGGCGCGCTGACCACCTTCAGCATCGCCAACGACGTCGCCAAGTACTTCGCCATCATTCCCGCCATGATGATCGGCGCGTTCCCCATGATCGCGCCGCTGAACGTCATGCGCCTCCACTCGCCGTCGAGCGCCATTCTGAGCGCCGTCATATTCAACGCGCTGATCATCATCGCCCTTGTGCCTCTTGCGCTGCGCGGTGTCACGTTCCGACCGCTTCCGGCCGTCACGCTGCTGCGCCGCAACCTGCTGATCTACGGCGCGGGCGGCATGGTCGCGCCCTTTGTGGGAATCAAACTCATCGATGTCATCGTCAGCGCGATGCATCTTGTGTAGGAGATTCAGCCGTGAAGAACATGCTCATTGAACTAAAGACGGCCATCATCGCGACGCTGGTGCTGGCCGTGATTGTGTGCGGTGTCTATCCCGTCGCCGTGCTCGCCGTGGCGCAGGGCTTTTTCCCCGGCCGGGCAAACGGGTCCCTCGTCAGCAGCGGCGGAACAATCATCGGATCGTCGCTGCTCGGGCAGCCGTTCACCGAGCCCCGTTATTTCCATCCCCGCCCCTCGGCGGCGGGCACGGGTTACGACGCCACGGCCTCGGGCGGCAGCAACCTGGGGCCCACCTCCCGCAAGCTGGTGGAAACCGTGCAGGCCCGTGTTGCACAGTATCGCACGGAGAACGGGCTGGCCCCGGACGCAACGGTTCCGGCCGACGCCGTGACGGCCTCGGCGAGCGGGCTCGACCCGGACATCAGCGTGAAGAACGCCCTGCTCCAGGCGGCGCGCGTTGCGAAGGCGCGCGGCTGGGAGAAGGGCGCGGTCGAGGCGTTTGTCCGAAAGCACACGCAGGGACGGACCTTTGGCCTGCTCGGCGAGCCCCGGGTGAATGTGCTGCAACTGAACCTCGCGATCGACGCGCCCGGCAGGGACGGACATTGACGGCATGAGCGATGACACGGCCAACAGCTTTCTGCACCTGATCCGCCGCGCCCAGCGCGGCCGGCTCAAGGTGTACCTGGGCTACTGCGCCGGCGTGGGCAAGACCTGCCAGATGCTCCAGGAGGGCCACCGCCTCAAGGCGGACGGCGTGGACGTGGTGGTGGGCCTGGTCGAAACGCACGGCCGTGAAGACACGGCCAAACTGGTTGAGGGCCTGGAACTGCTGCCGCGGCTGCGGCAGGCGTACCGCGGCGTCACGCTGGAGGAGATGGACGCCAACGCGGTGCTTGCCCGCAAACCCCAGGTTGTTTTGATAGACGAACTGGCCCACACCAACGTGCCGGGCGGCAGAAACGCCAAGCGCTACGAGGACGTGCAGGACATCCTCGACGCGGGCATTCACGTAATCACCACGCTCAACATACAGCACCTGGAAAGCCTCTACAACACCGTCGAGTCGGCCGTGGGCGTGAAAGTGCGCGAACGGCTTCCCGACAGCGTGCTCGGCGGGGCGGATCAGATCGTCAACGTTGACCTGTCCACCGAGGACCTCCAGCGGCGCATGGAAGAGGGAAAGATTTATCCGCGGGAGCGCGTTGAAACGGCGCTGGGAAATTTCTTCATCCGGTCCAACCTGGAGCAGCTCCGCGAAATCACGCTGCGCGAGCTGGCCTCGCAAATCGACCTGCGCCGCCGCGAGCCCGAAGCGGAGGAGGCCGCGATGGCCGCGGACCAGGTGATGGTCTGTCTCAGTTCACGCGGGCCGAACAGCGAAATGCTGCTGCGCTACGCCTCGCGCCTGGCGGGCCGGCTCAACCGCAACTGGTACGCGCTCTACGTGCAGACGCCCTCGGAGGAGCCGGTTGCCATCGACACGGCCACCCAGCGCATCCTCGCCGGAACGCTCACGCTTGCCAAGCAGCTCGGCGCCATGGTCTTCACCTACAAGGGCGGGGACGTGGCCGAGACCATACTCCGTTTTGCCCGCGAATACCGCGTGGGCCACATTGTCGTGGGCCATCCCGCGCCCGTGCCGCTGCGCAGGCGGCTGATGGGGCAGCGCAGCGTGGTGGACTGGCTGGTGAACAACGACGACGGCATAACCGTCGTCGTGCTGGGCGCCAAGGGGGACCGCGCCGCGGCGGAGCCCGCGCCGGCGCCGCAACCGCCGCAGATCAACACGGAGCCCGCGCCAAGCATGCCGCAACTGGCCGACCTGCTCTCGGCCGAGCGCATCATCGTGTGGGACGAGCCCGTGCTCAAGGAGGAGGTGCTCAACGCGCTGGCCAACGCGGCCCTCAAGCATGCGGACAAGGGGCTTCTCGCCGAGGCGGCCCGGAAGATATGGGAGCGCGAACAGCAGGGCTCCACCTTCTTCAACGAGGGCGTGGCCTTCCCGCACGCGCGGATGGACGGCATGGACACGCCCCGGGTGGCCATGGGCCTGACCCACGCCGGCATTGTGGACGTTGCCACGGAGAAGCCCGTCGAGATCGTCTTCCTGATCCTGACCCCCCTGTCCTCGCCCAGCGCGCAGTTGCAGGTGCTCGCCCTGGCAAGCCGGGCCGTGCAAAACCGCAACCTCGTGCAGGGGCTCCGGAATGCGGCCACCCCGGACCGCGCCATGCAAACCGTGCTCGCATGGAACGAGCAGCAGCACCACAACGCGCAGGACTGATCCGCCGCGCCCAAAACAGAACCACGCCGACCCCACGGGGGCGGCGTGGCTGAAAGCGTCACGGGGTGTCTACTTCTTGATCACCCAAACAGATCGG
>CAIXUF010000782.1 GCA_903922535.1 Candidatus Hydrogenedentota bacterium | reverse complement strand
GGCCCTTGCGCCGGAACCCGCGGATGTGTTCATTTTGGCGGTGCCGACCCCGCTGACGCAGGACAAGCGCGCCGACATGTCCTATGTGGTGCGTGCGGCCGAGGCGATCACACCCTGTCTCCGCGAGGGGAATCTGGTGATTCTGGAGTCCACCTCGCCGCCGGGCACCAGCCGCGATCTCCTGGCGCCGATGTTCATCCGGGCGGGCTGGCAGATTGGGGTCACGCTGCATCTGGCGCATTGTCCGGAACGCGTGCTCCCGGGCCGCATTCTTCATGAACTGGTGCACAACGACCGCGTGATCGGCGGGTACACGCCGGAGTGCGCGGAAATGGCGCGGGATATCTACGCCAAGTTTGTGGACGGGGAGATTCTGCTGACCGATGTGACCACGGCGGAAATGGTGAAAGTGACGGAGAACACCTTCCGCGACGTGAATATCGCACTGGCCAACGAGACGGCCCTGCTCTGTGAGAAACTGTCCATAGACTTCTGGGAAATGGCCAAACTCACCAATCACCACCCGCGGGTAAACCTGCACAATGCGGGCCCGGGCGTGGGGGGGCACTGCATTTCCGTGGACCCGTGGTTTCTGGTGGAGAAATTTCCGGAGGACACCAGCCTGATCAGCACGGCGCGGCGCAGAAACGACGGGATGCCCCGTCACGTTGCCGCGCGGGTAATGGCGCTTTTGGCGGGGGTGGAGAAACCGAAGGTGGCGGCTTTGGGACTGGCGTTCAAGGGGAATGTGGACGACACGCGGGAAAGTCCGGCTTATGAGCTGATCGCCCTGCTGCAGGAGCAGGGGGTTTCGGTGGCGGTGCATGATCCGTTTGTGAAAACCGCCGATGTGGAGCTGTCGAATTTGGAGGAGTGCTTCCGCGGAGCGGACTGTGTGGTGCTGCTGGCGGACCACACGGAGTACCTTTATCTGAATCCTGTGGAGCTGGCGCGGCTGGTGCGCAACCGGGTCTTGCTGGACTGCCGCAATTTTCTTGACCGGGCACAGTGGTCGGCGGCGGGGTTTCAGGTGGAGACTGTGGGCAGAGGGTAGGACTTGGCTCGACACGGCCACCCAACGGCGCGGAAGACGCGGCGGCAAGTCCTGTGTGAAAAACATAGGCGGCCGATCGGCGCTCAAGCCTCGGCCTGAACCAGAACCGATGCAATTGTGTCCGCCCAGGACTCCATCGCCTCCGTCGAGAGCGTTGGGTGCACGGCAAACATCAGCGTGGTCTCCCCCAGCTCCCTGGCTACGGGAAGTCTGCCCGCAGGCTGAAGTCCGGCTTTCCCGAATGCCTTCTCCAAATAGATCTCGCTGCAGGCGCCGCCTGTGCATGGCACGCCAAGCGCGGCACATTCCTCCCGGATGCGGCCGCGCGTCCAACCGGGCTTCAGCTTCTCCCGCCGCACATGGCAGTAGAATTTGTAGTAACTGTGAACGAAGTCGGGCCTGGGTTCCGGCACGCGTATGCAGGAAAAACCGCCCAGTCGCCTCTTCAGAATTGAAGCATTCCGTTGGCGCAGCGAAACCCACTCGGACAGTTTCCCCAGTTGTATCCGGCCGATGGCCGACTGCAACTCGGTCATCCGCCAGTTTGTTCCGAAATCCTCGTGCAGCCAGCGGAACCCTTTCGGGTGCGCGCGCTGATAGACCGCCTCATAACTCTTCCCGTGATCCTTGTAGGCCCACATCGCCGCCCAGGCCGCCTCATCGTCCGTCGTGACCATCCCCCCCTCGCCGCCGGTCGAAATAATCTTGTCCTGACAAAAGGACCACGCGTTCACGTGGCCGATTGAACCCACCGAGCGGCCCCTGCACCGCGCTCCATGCGCCTGCGCGCAGTCCTCAATGACCTTCAGCCCGCGTCGTTCCGCCAGGGACATGATGGCATCCATGTCGCAGGGCCAGCCCGCCAGATGAACGGGGATGACGGCCCGGGTCTTTTCGGTCAGCACCGCCTCAATGCTTTCCGCCGTGATATTGCCCGACTCCCGGTCCACGTCCGCGAACACGGGCGTGAGACCCCGCGCAACACAGGCGCTTGACGTGGCAAGAAAAGTGCGGGGGGTCGTAACCACCTCGTCGCCGGGCCGGAGTCCAAGCCCAACCAGGGCCAGCTCAAGCGCCACGGTGCCGTTCGCCACGGCGATCGCGTGGCGGGTTCCGCACCACGCGGCATATTCCCTCTCAAACTCGCGGCCCTCCTGGCCCGTCCAATAGTTCACCCTGCCGGAGCGCAGGACGTCCGAAACGGCCCGAATCTCATCATCGCCGAAAGAAGGCCACGAACCCCATTCTATGCTCATTCCAAGAATCTCCAACGGGAACGGCCGCCCGTTCATTTCATCCAGAAATCACCGGGCTTGCTCTTCGCGACACCGATGGTGATCAACAGGATCCGCACGTCAAGGCCCAACGAACACTGCCGGTAATACAGAAGGTTCAACCGCACTTTGTCAGGAAAAATGACCTGGTCATTATATGCTTCCGGGTTGGCCTGATCCGCCAGAATCTCCTCCTCGTTCTTGTACTTCAGCGTCGCCGGCCCGGTGATTCCCGGCCGCAACTCCAGGATCCGCCGATCCTCCCCTTCAAGCCTGTCCATGTAACCCGGAACATCCGGCCGCGCCCCCACGAGACTCATGTCGCCTTTCAACACATTCCAGAACTGCGGCAATTCGTCCAGCTTCCAGCGCCGCAGAAACGCCCCGAGCGGCGTAATGCGGAAATCACCCCGCACCGTAATCGTGCTGCCGGCGGCCGGCTGGGGGGCCATGGTCCGAAACTTGCACACTTTGAAGAGCCGGCCGTATCGCCCGACCCGTTCCTGGATGAAAAAGACCGGTCTGCCGGACTGAACAAGAACCAGCAGGGAGAGCAAGAGAATGGGAATCGCCAATGTCATCAGGACGCAGGCGCTGAAGACAAAGTCACACACCCTCTTGAAATGGTCGCGGTATAAGTTCATGGTGCCTGATTGCTCTCATGGAGCCTCCAAACATGGCGGCATTGTACCGTGTCCTTTTCACAAGAACCAAACCCCGGTCTGCAGCCCTTGAACGGCCCGGTCTCTGTTGCCATTCTTAACGCATTTGCAGGCGCCTACCGCGCAAGTTTCTTCGCGGGAATGCCCACCACTGTGATTCCAGGTTCGTCAATGTCCTTCACGACGCAGCTCTGCGCTCCGGTGACCACGCCGGGCGCTATTGAGATCCCCTGACGGATCACCGTGCCGGTCCCCAGGTCAACAGCCTTGCCCAATGTGACGCAACCGGACACGGAACAGGATGGATTTATGGTCACAAAATCGTCCAGCACCGCGTCATGCCCGACCGTGCTGTTCAGATTGAGCAGGACATAGTCTCCAATCGTGACGTTGGTTGTGATGACACAACCGGGGGTAATGACTCCCCCCACGCCAATCCTGCAATCCAATCCCTGGACCACTGCCCGCGGATGAATGATTGTGGGGAACGGCTTCAGGCCGCTCTTGAGCGCTTTCTTCACCATGTTCTGCTTTGATTCCGGGTCGCCCACACCGATGACAAAACCGCAGACATGCTCTTCGCCGCAATCGAGCCCGGTCGGCAGAAACGCGTCGAAGTTCCAACTGTTGACGGCGGGGATTTTCTCCCCGCCTATGACCACCTCTCCCGTGTCGATATTGTCATCCGCAAACACCACTTTCGCTGTCGGCCACGTTCCAAGGATATGCCAGTACACCTCCCGCCCCAAGCCCCCCCCCCCGAGAACAACGATTGTCTTCTTCATCCAAAGTACTCCTTTACGTAATCGGACGTCCAGTCGGACGCCCCAACATGGTCTGTCCTTGGTTGGATTGGTCCGCGCCGCACAATGCGACCCGCGTGCCGCCAATCCCAGCGCCCCGGCCAGAACCGCCCAATTATCACCCGCGCGAAGACGCTCAAGGGCGTCATCCTTCCGCATCAGCGCCCATGAATCTCCCGCCGCCGCAATCCCATTCTACAACAAGGAACGGATCTGGACGAATGCCTCCGCGGCCTGAAACCCGATGAGGGAACCCCGCCACTTGGCCAAAGCTTCCACCGCCTCCAGGGACCGGGCGTTGGGAAAACTCTGCATCTGGCTGGCGAAGCACTTCAACGCTTCAAGCTTGACCTTCAGATGACCCGAAATGTCCGACCATGCGTTCGGGGTAAAGCCCGGCTCAAGATACGGAACATTCCAGTGGGTCTCAGACATCACCTCATACACAAAGATGGATTTTATGCGGCGGCCCGCCTCGGAGCTTGGCCGAAACGCCACGGAAAAGGAATGAAAAATCTCCCGGTGATCGCGGTGCAGGTCATAGGGAAAGGGAAGAAACAACGAATCGGGGCGGATTTCTTCAATCACCTCTTTCGTCGCCTGGTTGACCTTCCAGGACGGTTGATCCGCAACCAAAGCGGCGGGAATGTTCCTGAACACCGTCTCCCTGACCCCCAGGAGTTCGTGGGCGGCCAGTGCTTCAGCGCGCACCTTTTCCCACTCTTCGCTGGGCCAGATCGGATGGGCGGCGTCGTCGCCGTGACCGGTCATCACCGCAACAACAACGTCACTCCCCTGATCAGCCAGGCGTGCCATCGTTCCTCCCACACCCAGAACCTCATCATCCGCATGAGGTGCTATGACAAGAACCTTCATAGGGTCAGCCTCCGTCCCGTTGACCGACAAGGGCCTTAAGCGCATTGAGTTCCCGATGCAGCCTGAACAGCTCGTCCTCCACGCAAAAGCCCAGTTTCCATCCAACTTTCAGTTGTGCCGCAGACATCACGCCATCATCCTCCCACTCGAGGCTTTCGAGCCAAAGCAGGCCCTCGCCCGTCTGAACCAGGGCTCCGCGCCCGTCGCAAAGCAGCACACGGCCTGTCACGCCGAGGCATTTCAACCCCCGCTCCGGCTTCGCCCGCCAGACAACCAGTTTTCTCCCGTTCACATACGTGTATGCCCCCGGATGAGGCTCGGAGGCGGCCCGGACAAGGGCGTAAATGCCTTTCGCTGAACATCGCCAGTCAATCAGCCCGTCTTCCGGGGCGCGTTTGCCGCGATACGTCGCCGCCCCATGATCCTGGGCCTGGTGCGACAGAACCCCGCGGTTCAGGTCGGGAATCCAACGGTCCAGCGCGACATCAATCGCGGCGCATATTTTGTCTGTCACGTCCGAGGCATAGTCGTCTTCCCCGACGGTGAACGGCTCCTGGACACAGATTGGTCCGGAATCGGCACCCTCGTCCATGAGAAAGAAGCTCACCGCCCCCGTGCCGCCCTCCATGGTCAACCATGCCAATGGCGCCCGGCCCCGGCCTTTTGGAAGTGCCGTGGGATGAAAGCCGATGCAGCCGCACTTTGGAACAGCAAGCAATTCCCGCCCAACCATTTGTGACAAACCCACAACAAAGAGCAAGTCCGGCTTTGACTGGGATATGCCGGAGACCGTTTCGGGATGGTTGATCTTTTCAAACTCGCAGTAGGGAATGCCGTGGGCCGCAGAAAGATCATCCATCCGCGCGCAGCCTGACACGCCGGCACTCTTCCGTGCCGAGAGTCCCCATACGCCAACCACATGCGCCCCGTTCCTGAGCAACGCCTGAAGAATCTGCCTGGACGTCTGAACGCTTCCCGCCAGGGCAATGCGAAAAGGCCGGTTTTCCTCCTGCATTTTGCCTACCTTTCCCTGATGAACCGGTGCTCGCCCAGAATCACGACGAGGACGGTCTTTGCCAGAATTTGCGCGTCCAACAAGAGCGACAGCCGCCTCACGTACTCCGCGTCGAACTTCCACCGCTCAGGCCATGAGAGATAGATGTTCCCGTTGACCTGGGCCAATCCCGTCAATCCCGGCCGCACGGTCAACCGCATTCTCCCGGTTTCGTCATATTCGGACAACTGCTGGGGCAGGGCGGGCCGGGGCCCAATGAAGGACATGTCACCCCGCAGGACGTTGACAAGCTGCGGCACCTCGTCGATTTTGAACCTTCTTAGAACCTTCCCCACCGGCGTGACCTCGGGATTGTCCGCCAGGATTTCCGTGTTGGACTCCCGCTCCCGGTGTGTCATGGTTCTGAATTTCAGCACGTTGAATGTCTTCCCGTCTTTCCCGAGCCGCTTCTGGACAAACATGACAGGACCCGGAGAACTGAAACGGATCAGGACGGCAATGGAAATCAACAATGGTGAAAGGAGGGTCAGCGCAAGACAGGCCGCGCCAAAGTCAATGGCCCGTTTTCCAAAACGCCTGTATATGCTTGGATTCATTGATAAAACCGAGGCCTGTTCGCCGCGTCCTTCACCCCGACATCGGGCCGATTATTGTGCCCGCTCACTCCGTCTTGGCGCAAGCATCCATGGTCTGAAGAAAGCGCCCCACCCCGTGGTTGAAGGACAGGTTTTCCTGGTAGTACTGCTGTCCCAGCCGACCCATGTTATATCGTTCGGTCTCGGACAGCGCAATCAGCGCCTCCACGGCGACAACGACAGCCTCGGGGTTCTCGGGATCACACACCACCCCGCCGCCAGACTGCCTGACCAGGTCTGCCGCGTCACCCCGCATCGCCATAATAATCGGAATGCCTGCGGCCATGCAGGCCTGTGTCTTGGAGGGTATGGTGATGCGGAACAAAGGATCGTCTTTCAGATGGACCAAGAGCGCATGGGCCAGTCCATAGATCCGGCCCATGTCCGCTGGGGGCTGGGGGGGCATGAAAATCACATTTGCCAGGCCTTCGGATTGGACGCGCAACTGCAGGCGGGCACAATCGATGCCGCCTCCAACCAGAACAAAGCGGGCGCTGGGAACCCGGTCGCGGCAGAGGCGGGCCGCGTCCAGCACGGTGTCCAATCCCTGCATTATTCCCATGGTGCCGGCAAACATTATGTTGAACGTGTCCTGAAGACCCAGTTCCCTGACCAGGGCTTCGTCGCGCTCCTCCCTCCCCAAAACGACCTCGTCACACCAGTTGTAGATTACTTCAATCCTGCCGGGTTCCATGCCGCGGTCAACCAGTGCCTGCCGGAACCCGGGAGAAAGCACGGTGATGCGGTCCGCCGCCCGGTATACCCGGTGGCACCACCATTCGAGCAGCCGCAAGGCCCACGGGTTTCGCATCATGCCGGAATTGGCCACGGATTCCGGCCACAGGTCCAGAACGTCATAAATGACTTTGCAGCCATACAACGCGCGGAGAAAGTACGCCGCCCAACCCAGCGTGACCAGGTTGTAGACGTAAATCACATCGGGCCTCTTGACCAGCCATGGCCCGGCAAACAACGCTGAAATCCCAAAGCTGACATAATTGGCTATGCGCTCAACACCAGAGGAATTGTGGCTGGGATACAGCGCAACCCGAATGACGGGAATTCCCTCCATCATTTCACGCTGCCACGGGCGCACAGAATAGCCGGGGTATATTTTGCCTCCGGGATAGTTTGGGAAACCGGTCAAAACCTCAACGTCATGCCCCCTTTCAACCAACGCCTTGGCAAAGGGCAGGCCTTTGAAGAAAGGCTCCGGCTGGTACCATTGTGTCAGGAACAGCACCCTCATGTTTTCGTGCCCCTGATCACTTCGCCTCCCGTTTTTCTGATTCAAACACCGCGCCAAAGTCCGCATCCCAGCCGGACCCCAAAAGTCCCCGATAGAGAACGCTGTCGGGAAACAGCACCGTCCACGCGGTCAGGACGATCAACACACCATCAAGCCAGAGGGACTTGTTCCGGAAGTACCACAGTTCCAGTTTCGCCTTCAGTGGCATGATGTCTTCATGGAAGCATCTTTCATACCCCTTGGTGCTCTCCGAAAGCAGCTTCTCCTCGTCCCTGAAAACGATCGAGCCGATGCCGGTCAGCCCCGGGCGCATGCTGTAGATTTCGGCGAGGTGCTCTTTCGACAGGAAGTCGTACTGGCCGGGCGACAGTGGGCGCGGCCCGACGATGCTCATGTCACCCTTCAGTATGTTGACAAGCTGGGGCATTTCGTTCAGTTTTGTCTTGCGCAGGAACCGGCCGAAGGGCAGCACCCGCGGGTCGTTGCGGACGGTGAGCAGTCCTGGCCCGATGTTTGGACTGTCCTTCAGCATGGTGGCGAATTTGAGAAGGCCAAAGACTTTCTGGCCTCTTCCCGGGCGGTGCTGAACATAGAACACCTCGCCCTCGCCCGTCAGCCGCAGTATGGCGACAATAACGAGTCCGAAGGGCAGAAACACCAGCAGGGCCAACCCCGACAAAAAGATATCCATACCTCTTTTCAACATTATCACATCCTTTGGTCAAGGTTCTTGTGCGTCTCTTTGTGCCCGAATTCGGGAAGCGTCTCCTTGAAAAGCGCAACCACCTCCTCCTTGGTCCAGTTCTTTCGCGCCTTTAGCGCCGCTATCTCGGAGATGAACCGGCCGGGCCTGGGATCATTCTTCTCAAGGGCGTTCTTTATCACGCCGACACTCTGAAAACGGGCCATGTCCAGCGTCTCGGCCCCGGTGAAGAACTCCTCGAAATCCTTTTCCCCGGTGGTGTCCGAGTCAAAGAAATAACAGGGCCACTTCTTGTTTGGCGCGAGTTTCGGGACAAGACCCCGCGCCTCTTCCTCCGTGGCGCAAAGCTCCGGCGCATATCCATGCATGTCCAAAAACCGGACCGCGATGTCGGAAAACGTGGTCAGGTGCAGCTTCTCGCTCAGTTTCGGGAAGAACACGTCCCGGTTCTCGCCCAGAAGGCACGACAGCAGGCACAGTTCGCCCGATTCCTTGTCGGTCACAAAATAGCGTTTCACATCCCGTGGCGCCGAGAGGGGCTGCTGTTTCAGCATACGTTGGTTAAAACCGTGAAGCAGGCTGCCGTCGGAGAATGCGACGTTGGCAAAGCGTGAGGTTGAAACCGGGATTTCCGCGCTGGCCCGCATCAGGAAAAGCTCCATGATCCGTTTTGACGCGCCCATCATGTTGACCGGATTGGCCGCTTTGTCCGTCGAGACGCAGAAATACTTGCGCGCCCCTACCCCGCGCGCCAGTTGCAGCGTCTTTTCCGTGTTCAGTATGTTAACGTCGATCATCCGCATCAGGGTGAAGGGATCGCGCTCACTGCGCACGTGCTTCAGCGCCGACAGGTTCAGAATATAGTCATAGCGCCCCATGACCGACATCATCACCTCAAACTCAACCGCGCCGCAGTCCAGCGTGAAGGTCTGAAAATCACCGTCAATATAGCCCATGGAACTGCGGATGTCCCGCACAAGCTCCACAAGACTGTTCTCGCTGATGTCAACGACATGCAGCACCCGCGGGTTTCGGGCG
>CAIXUF010000781.1 GCA_903922535.1 Candidatus Hydrogenedentota bacterium | reverse complement strand
TCGATTTCAATGTTGCCGCTCAACCGAAACCGCATATACCTGCGTGGTTCCTGACACATCTGATTGGAAGATAACCCATTTGCCGTCGGGTGTAAAGTGGCTGTTGGGTTCGGGGTAGGTTTTCCAGGAGTGGCCGACCATGCTGCACAGCCTCTGGACACGCAGCTTGCCGCCCTCAATCTTAAAAAGGAAGATCCATTTGCCGGAGGGGCACAGGCGGAAACTTCCCCCCTCGCCATCGCCGCAAAACATGGTTTGGTCTCGCGATATGTTGAAATGACGCGAGGCGTAGCGCATCTCGAACGGGTAACACTTGGTTTCCCACGTCTGCGTGTCCGTGCACGCGAGATAGAATTTGGGATAAGTGAACGCCTCCATGAATGGCGCGACCCGCGCCGGAAAACTGGGCGTCTGAAAATCACTCCAAATCTTGGTCCCGTCCGGCGACCAGAACTCGTGGGTCTGAAGTTCGCGTGGATATCGTTTGTCATAGACCTTGCGCAATCCGGTCCCGTCGGACCGGACGACCCACATGCGGTCCTGTTCATGCCCCGGCCCTTCGTGGCTAAACTCAAGGAGCGTCGGATCGGTCGGTGAGAATTGCACATGCCCGAGCCACTCGTTCTCGTGGTAAAACTCGTTTATCTTCCCGCTTTGAATGTTGATTGAGTAAATTGCGTTTGGCAGCTTTGCCTTCCAGATCTCCCGAATCCATTGTTCCCGCGGCATTTTCGATGTATAGTACTTGTCTTCGCCGAGGCAGTAGCAGGCCGCCAGCATGGTTTCATCGCTGTTGACGTTAAAACCGCGGCCCCACGTGTAGTGGTGGGGCACGTCTGCAATCTTGCGCGTTTCCAGTGTGTCCAAGTGCGTCGAATACACGCTGTCGCCGCTCATGTAATAGAGCGTGTGGCTCTTTGGCGCGACCACTTCAAACCCTGCGTTCAGGGTCGTGATCTGACGGATCTCGAGCGTCTTCAAATCAACGGTAAAAGCGCAGCGCCCTTTGTCGGTCGAACCCATGAAGACCATTTTGTCACCGGTCTCCGTGAACGGATTCTGATGAAAATAGAAGACTTCGTTTGTTCCTCCGCGCCGGGACAGGCGGATGACTTTGTGGCCGGTATTGTTGTCAAACCATTCGTTGCCACCGGCGGACTTCGGAGGCCATGCGACAGGATCGCTGGCGGAAGCGCAACCAGTTACGAAGACGAGGATAAGAATCAACGGGAGTATTTTGGTCATGGCACAACCTCACACGATTCACTTCTTGACCGCCTGTCGGCGTTTCACCCTGGTCCAGCGGCGAGGCAGTCTTTACTGTCACGCCGGATCGTCGTACGAATAGTCCCCGCGCTCATCACCCACCCCCGTAGCCCGTTCTTTCCCCTTGGTGTGGCACCTTCGAGGATCGCAGATACACGGCAACGGCCCCACCAAATCCCGGAGGACGATTCCAATACTGCTCGCCCATCGATACGCGGTTGCACTCTTGGGTTAGGCTCTTTCCTGTAGCGGGATCACACCAAGTCAGTGAATACACTCCTGCGTCCATACATTTCAGGCCGATCATCCCGTCCGCCCCTGAGGCATACGCAATATAGCTGACACCGGGTACCGCAAGAACGTACTGGGTTGCTCCGGCCCGCAATTCATCGTGCGGCGCCATTTCATTGACGTTGGTGGATTCAAAAAACCGCACTAGATTACCGCACGCGTTCAGGTCATCGGCAGAGGGGGTATTCGGTTTGTCAAAAGTCCAGCCCAGGGCCATGACATACGCTCCAGCCATTGCACAAGCCCAAGATTTCTCACGCGCCACGTCCCCAAACCCAAATGCGTTCGCTTCGGCCATGTTGAGGTTGTAGCGGCCGTTTGCGTTGTGCCAAGCCGTCAAAACTCCTTCATGCAGGTCGCCAGCCGTTTCCCGGT
>CAIXUF010000780.1 GCA_903922535.1 Candidatus Hydrogenedentota bacterium | reverse complement strand
CTTAGACGCCGGACCGTCAAAACGCGCTGTACCGACAAACGGCCAGTCAAGGAAACCCGCCCCTACCGCCTCTCGAAGGCGACGTATGAAGATGTGGCGTCGCGCTACATCTGAGGGGTGACCACGGTGGATACAAGGGTACGCGGTTCGGGTGCCGGCGGCAACCGGGCGACTCGCCGGATTCCTCGTGTCAGAAGACCTCTAATTTCGCACATGCCAGCTTACACCTCAGCCCCCGTTTGTTGCCTTCTGTCAAACGGTTCTCGAAACATTGAATCCGCTCCTTGCGCGCGGTGCCGATGGGTGCGCAACGCATGGCACGGAAACTGCTTTATTTTCCACGGCGAAAAATGTAGTGTTTTTGCAGCAGTCGGGCCATGGCGGTCCGCATGAGGGCACAGGCGATGAGCACGGACATTCCAGTTGATCAGATCAAGCGCATTCGGGACGCGGTGCATGGGGAACTTGGCCGGCGGATTGTCGGGCAGGGCGAGGCGATTGACGAGGTGCTGACGTGTTTCTTTGCCGGGGGGCACTGCCTGATCATGGGCATGCCGGGCGTGGCCAAGACGCTGCTCGTCAACAGTCTGGCCCAGGTGATGGATCTGTCCTTCAAGCGGATACAGTTCACGCCGGACCTGATGCCTTCGGACATTACCGGCACCGAGATTCTCGAGGAGGACCGTGCGACGGGGCATCGGGTGCTGAAGTTCGTGCCGGGTCCGGTATTTGCGAACATTGTGATGGCGGACGAGATCAACCGGACGCCGCCGAAGACGCAGGCGGCGCTGCTGGAATCGATGCAGGAGCGGCAGGTGACGCTGGGCGGGAAGACCTATCCGCTGCCGAAGCCTTTTTTCGTGCTGGCCACGCAGTTGCCGATGGAGCAGGAAGGGACGTACCCGCTGCCTGAAGCGCAGCAGGACCGTTTCATGTTCAATGTGGAGATGACCTACCTTAGCGAGGACGAGGAGGTGGTGGCGGTGCGGCAGTCGTCCGGCGGCCGGGAGGTCACGATGCGGGTGATTCTCAAGGGCGAGGAGCTGCTGCGGTGCCAGCAGCAGGTCCGGCGCATACCGATCAGCGAAACGCTGCAGGGCTACATTGTGGATCTGGTGGCGGCGTCCCGGCCGGGCCAGGCGGCGCCGGACTTCGTCAATGAATACGTGGCCTGGGGGGCGGGTTTGCGGGCCTCGCAATACATTGCGCTGGGCGCCAAGAGCCGGGCGGCGCTTCTGGGCCGGCCGGACGTCACGCAGGAGGACGTGCACGCGGTGGTCATGCCGGTCATGCGGCACCGTATCGGTCTGAACTTTCGTGCGGAAGTGGACAAGGTCAAGGTGGAGGACGTGATTGGCCGTCTGGTGAAGCGCCAGCCGGCTCCCGCCCCCCGCGCCAACTGAGACCGCGGCGTCATAGCGTTGGAGGAGAAGCACATGTCGGACAAGCAGGAAATGACCCCCGAGCAAGTGGCGGAACGGATTGCCCGATTGCGGGACGGCAAGCAGAAGATCCTGCAGGAACTGCGCAAGGTCATCATTGGACAGGACGTGGTGGTGTCCGAGCTGCTGATGGCGTTTTTCAGCGGCGGGCACGTGCTGATCACGGGTGTGCCCGGACTGGCCAAGACGCTGATGATCGGGACGATGGGGCGCATTCTGCAACTGTCCTTCCGCCGGATCCAATTCACGCCCGACCTGATGCCATCGGACATCACCGGTGCGGAAGTTCTGGAAGAAGACCGCGTGGCGGGTGTGCGGCAGATGAAGTTCCTGGAAGGCCCGTTGTTCGCCAACATCGTGCTGGCGGACGAGATCAACCGGACGCCGCCGAAGACGCAGGCGGCGCTGCTGGAGGCCATGCAGGAGCACCAGGTGACGGTGGGCGGGAAGACCTATCCGCTGAAGCATCCCTTCTTCGTGCTGGCGACCCAGAACCCCATCGAGCAGGAAGGCACCTATCCGCTGCCGCAGATCCAGCAGGACCGGTTCATGTTCAGCAGCGTCATTGACTATCTGCCGCGGACGGAGGAGATCGAAGTGGTGAAGGCGACCACGAGTCCCCACGTGCCGGATGTGCAGACGGTGATGAGCGGCGCGGACCTGGAGAGTTACCAGCATATTGTGCGGGAGATTCCGGTGGCCGACCCGATCATCCGCTACGCGGTGCGGCTGGCGGCGGCCAGCCGTCCGGGGGGCGAGGGCCGGGTGCTGGATTTTGTGCGCGACTACGTGTCCTGGGGCGCCAGCATCCGGGCGGCGCATTACCTGGTGGTGGCGGCGAAGGCGCGTGCGATTCTGGACGGCCGGTTCAACGTGGGGGTGCCGGACATCCGGGCGGTGGCCCCGCCGGTTTTGCGGCACCGCATCACCACCAATTTCCGGGCGGAATCGGCGCATGTCCGCCCCGAGAACATTGTGGAGAAGTTGTTGGAGGCGGTGCCCCCGCCGGACGCGAAACTGTAACCCCGCGAGGCGGGACGGATCATGGCGGACGAAACGACCTTCAAATACCTGGACCTGAACGCGCTGGCCAGCATTCACAGCATGCAACTGCTGGCCAAGACGGTGGTCGAAGGGTATATCCTGGGACTGCACCGCAGCCCCTTTCGCGGGTTCAGCGTGGAATTTGCGGAGTACCGCCAGTACGCTCCCGGCGACGAGATTCGGCACATCGACTGGAAGGTGTTCGGGCGCTCGGACCGCTACTACATCAAGCAGTACGAGGAGGAGACCAATCTTTCCTGCCACATCCTGCTGGACTGTTCGGCCAGCATGGGCTACGGGTCCGGCAAGATCACCAAACTCCAGTACGGCAGTTTTCTGGCGGCGACGCTGGCCTATTTCATGGTCAACCAGCGCGATGCGACGGGCCTGGTGCTGTTCGACGACAAGGTGCGCACGATGCTGCCCCCGCGCAGCCGGCTGAGCCATTTGCACCTGCTGCTGTCCACCCTCGAAGACCAGAAAGCCGGCGCCGGCACGCACATCGCCGGGCCCCTGCACGACATGGCGGAAGGGATCAAGAAGCGCGGGCTGCTGGTGCTGATCTCGGACCTGTACGACAAGCCCGAGGAGGTCCTCGGCGCGCTGCAGCACCTGCGGTTTCAGGGCAGCGACCTGATCGTCTTCCAGATTGCCGACCCGGCGGAGATGAAGTTTCCGTTCAGCCAGTTGACGGAGTTCGTCGATCCGGAGACCGGGGAGTCGCTGCTGGCGGCGGGCGAGGCCATGCGCAAGCCGTACCTGGAGGCGATGGAGAAGTTCTTCGGTCAGTACCGCAGCGGTTGCGCCGATCTGAAGGTGGACTACCACCTGTTCGACACGGCGACCCCCCTGGAGTTGGCCTTGTCGGAATACGTTCACCGCCGCAGCCGGGGGTATTGAGGTCGGAGTATGCACGTGCTTCAGTTCTTAAACCCGTGGTATTTGACGGGGGCGGCGGCGGCGCTGATTCCGCTGGTGATCTACCTCGTGCAGCGCCACCGGTCGCAGCGGGTGGTGTTCGGCTCGGTGTGGTTCCTGCGTGACCTGGCCAAACGCATCGTGCGCCGCCGCCGCGCCTCCGAACTGCTCCTCCTCTTCCTGCGCATGCTGATTCTGGCGCTGTTCGCGGCGGCCTTCGCCCGGCCGGTGCTCCTGCGGAACGCGGGGCACGGCCGTGCGCAGGGCGGGATCAAGGTCACGGCGATTCTCCTGGACACATCGGGTTCCATGAAGATCGGCGAACGCATGGCGGACGCGCGCCGGGCGGCGGTCGCGGCCATCGCGAAACTCGCGCCGGGGGACATCGTG
>CAIXUF010000779.1 GCA_903922535.1 Candidatus Hydrogenedentota bacterium | reverse complement strand
TACGGCGCGGCAGTGTTCGTGATATGCAGGACCGAATTTTCTCCGCAACGCCGGTTCCTCGTAGAAACGGACGAAGAGATTGAAAACCGCGAAGCATAAACCCGCATAGAGGAGAAGCGCGCCGGAACCGAAGAAGGCCGATTCGCCAAGGAGTATCGTTGTGACGGCGACATACATGGGATTGCGCGCATACCGGTAGGGTCCCGTAACGACCAGATTCTTCGGAGGGTCAAACGGCGCGGGTGTCCCCTTCCCCTTGGACACAAATTGCCAAGAACACCAGACCCCGCCCAACGCGCCAAGAAACACTGCCAGCGCACCCAACAACTGGAGCGGCAGACTGTGGAAGCGTTCCGCCTCCGGCTGCGACGAAATCAACCTGAGCGGGATGAGAACGATCACGGTGCCGGGCACCAGAAGCGCAAAGATCAGCGTCTTGATGGCGTTCCACATTGCCCTGTCCTCCCGTCCATGTTCCATAAGACTGCCGCGTGAAAGAAGAAGAGCCGTTTTTGCTTCAGGGATGGCTTGGGGCCGCATCCGCCGTCGGCGGGACAACATTCCTTTGAATCAGCTTTGTTGCCGCGTCCTGCACCGTGCACAAATCGACGTCCGGCTGGGCCTTCAGCCAGTCCAGTGTTTCCGCAAGTTCGGCCAGCGTAAAGGTGCCCTTGGGATCGAAGTCCTTAATCTCGTAGATGTGGAAGATCCCGGTCATGATGGGGTGGGGGTCCGTTCCATTCCGGGCCTCTTCGATCCGGGTCCGGAGCGTGCCGACACCCGCGCCGCACCCGATGATCGGCATGGCATACTTGTCCTGCAGAAAAGGGTCAGGCCCGCCGGGCGAAAACACGCTGAAGCCGCCCGTCTTCAAAGCAAGGACGGTGTTTTCATCGTACGTGTTCCAGGGCGGCGCAAAACTGTTCACCTTCATGCCGAGCCGGCTTTCGAGCAGTTCTTTGCCGCGGGCGATCCGCTGCATCTGCTCCTCCAGCGGCAGGCCGGCGAACTCACTGGAGTGCCGGGGCGTTCCCTTGGCGTTGTCCTCGTGGCTGAATCCGTGCTGGGCCACCTCGAAATTGCCCATGGAAAGCATCCGCTTCAGTATCCAAGCCTTCTCCTCCGTTAAAGGTTTCGGATCAGGCTGGCCGGGCGCCGGGGAGAAACTGCCCTCAAAAGGTATGACCGCAAAGGTGATGGGGATGGACCTGTTCTCGAAGAGCAGGAAGAAGCGGAGCACGGAGTCGGTGGCCATGCCCGAACAGTAATCGTCAAAACGGATAACCACATCGATCCGGGGGGCGGCATGGGCGTCCTGCGCCGCAAACACACATGCCAGCACCGCGGGCAACACAAAACACAATGTCCGAATTTTCATTGCTCTCTCTCCTGCATGTCCCAACCGACGGGCGAGAGTGTAGCACGTTTCACCGCGCTGACACGCTGCCTTTGTTGTGCGTCTTCCGCCGGCAACTGCCGGAAGTGCGTTGAACACAATGCCGCCGGGCGGCATCCCGGCTCTTGACGGCCTCGTCATAGCGCACGAGGCCGGGGAAGATGGGCAAGCCAGTCGCATCGGCCACCCAATTTGGATGCCGTTCCCTTTCGCGGGAAAGACGGAAAGGCGGGAGTCCGGTGTCACTGCCGCTCCATCATCCGCACGGCGGCGTCCCAGAAGAGGTAGCGCGCACCGATCACCAGCAGAAACGCGCCGTAGAGCTTCTTCATCACCTCGTCGCTGATGAAGGGCTGGGTGGCAAAGATTGCGCCCAGCAGGTTCCCCAGGATCAGGCCGACCGCGAGCAGCAC
>CAIXUF010000778.1 GCA_903922535.1 Candidatus Hydrogenedentota bacterium | reverse complement strand
GGTCAATGCGGCTGCCGGGGCGGGTGGTGGTGCCTTTGAAAAGCATGTGTTCCAACACGTGCGAGAGGCCCGCCCCAAGCCATTTGCCCTCGGTGATGCTGCCGGCGCGGCACCACGCCTGCGCGGAAACGACCGGCGCGCCATGGTCTTCGCGGGTGATGACCACCAATCCATTATCCAGCGTCGTCAGGCCCGCTCCCGGCGGCATGGGCGGAATTTCGGGCGCGGCGGGACTTCGTTTGCGGTTGAGGCGGCGGCCCCTTTTCGTTTGGCCATGTTTCATTTATGCCGGGCAAGGTAAGGAATCGCGGCGGCGGACGCAAGCAATTGCCCGGCAGGGGGCGTGTCACTTATTTTTTTGGGTCCGGTTCCTAATCCCAATCCTAATCCAAAAGATTAGGAGTAGCCTCCAAGCCAAAAATGTCGTGCATTGGGACCACAAACCTGAAATTCGCAAGTTGTTGGAAATCAACAACCCGCCCTTCATGTTTGTGGAAAGGATTAAGATTAAGAGAAATTACCCGAACAGGTGAATATGATACCTTTGGTTATATCGGACGGCCAATTCGATGTAATAAAAAGTATCGCTTGCAATTTGTTCTGATATATTATATTATATCAAACGTGAAAGATGATGCAAAAAAAGACATCAAAGTGCTGCGTCTGAAGGGACTCCCCGAGGAGTTGCGCCGATCTCTGAAGGAGGCGCGAGGGAAGCGCGGCTGGACCCAGAGAGACTTGGCCAGCCGCATCGGTCTGACCCAGAGGCATATCTCCGGTATCGAGTCCGGGAAGATCGTGCCGCGCTACGACACGCTTCTGGAACTGATCCGCATTCTCGACAACGATCTCCTCATGGTCCCGCGCACCCTCGTAACCGTGGTGCAGGCCCTGATTCGCGACCATCTCAAAGATCAGCGCGGCGAGGGCGAAGAACGATCCCTCTACGCCGACGACGCCAGCGAGGACACAACCGGGGAGCCGCACGATGAAGTTTGACCCGAAAAAGCTTAACGCGCTTTCCGTCCGCCTGCACGGGCGCCCAATCGGCGTCATCACTCGCCTCGCGGGCGACCGCCAGCTCTTCGCATTCGAGCAGGATTACATTGACGATCCGCAGCGCCCGACCTTGAGCCTTTCTTTCAAGGGCCGCACCGGCGGGCTTGTGACCATTCTGCGCCCCGTGCCCCGCCGCGTGCCGCCGTTCTTCTCGAACCTGCTGCCCGAAGGACACCTGCGTGAATATCTGGCAAAGCTCGCGGAAGTTGATCCCGAGCGCGAATTCTTCCTGCTCGCCGTGCTCGGTGCCGATCTCCCCGGCGCGCTTGTGGTCACGCCGCTGGAAGGCGAGGCGCGGCAAGCCGGCCTTCACCACCAAGATGAAGATGATCATCAGGACGGCGATCATCCCCGCGAAGGGGCGCTGCGCTTTTCCCTGGCTGGGGTGCAGTTGAAGTTCTCCGCTGTCATGGAAGCCTCTGGCGGACTGACCATCCCCGTGGGCGGCATGGGCGGATCATGGATAGTCAAGCTGCCGTCCACCCGTTTCGCGGCTGTCCCCGAGAACGAATTCGCCATGCTCGAACTGGCGCGCCGCGTCGGCATCGCCGTGCCTGAGAACCGCCTCGTGGCGATGGCGGACATCAAGGGCCTCCCGGAAGAGGCGCGGGCGCGCGGGGGAAAGGCTCTCGCCGTCCGGCGCTTCGACCGCCTGCCGGGTGGGGAGTCCGTCCATACGGAAGATTTCGCGCAAGTCTTCGGACAGTTTCCAAACGACAAGTATAAATACCGAAGTTACGCGAATATCGCCTCCGTCCTCCGGGCCGAAGCGGGCGACGGCGCCATCTGGGAGTTCGTCCGCCGTCTCATCTTCTCAGTGTTGATCGGCAATGCCGACATGCACTTGAAAAACTGGTCGCTCCTGTACCCCGGACGGCGCGCGCCCGTGCTCTCGCCGGGCTACGATTTTGTCGCCACGCTCCCGTACATTCCGAACGACAAACTTGCGCTGAACTTCGGCGGCAGTCGCAGCCTCTCCGAAATCACTCCCGACCAGATGCGGCGCTTTGCGGACACGGCGCGGATTCCGGCAAGTCCGCTGTGGCGGATCGCCGTCGAGACAGCCGAGCGCACTGTGGCCGCATGGAAGACCCTTGAACAGAGGGATGTCGTGCCAAAAGAGTTGAGGGATTCGATTGGCAGGCAGATTCTTGGCGTGGCAGCCGCGATCAAGTGACCTGGGCAAAATGTGCGAAACAAAGGGTCCGCACCGGCAATGGCGCGGACCCCGTCACGGCCCGATTTAAAATGTCCGCGGCTTACCGATGCCCGCCATGCCCGCCACCCCCGTGTCCGCCGCCATAACTGCCACGGAAGCCTCCGCCTCCATGGAAACCTCCACCACCGTGATACCCGCCGTGGCCCCAACCGCCATGTCCCCAACCCCAACCCCAACCTCCAATGACCACCGGCCCGCCATAGTAGTAAGGCCATCCAGCGTAGTAGTACGGATACCCGTAATCATAAACCGGATAATCCGAACCGATGACCGTAACGGCCGGCGGCGGCGTGGTGGGCGTCACAACCTGCACGGGTGGTTGCGCCTCATACGCGCCGCTTGGAGCCGGCATTGGCTCCGGCATGGGTTGCGGCATGGGTTGTTGCTGGTAATACTGCTGCTGATTGGCTTGTTGCTGCTGCTGCTGCAACTGGCCGTCGCGCTGGATCATGGTCTTGGTAACCTCCTGCGGCAACCCCAGGGTTTGCAGATAAATGATTCCGTCGGCGTTCAGGTGATACGGCAGGGCGGTGTTGTTGATGTAATTGACGATGACGTCTTTGTTGATGCCCTTTTGATACAACTTGACCACTTCGCTCGCGCCATAGGGCAGGGCGGGGGCTTGGGGGGCGGCGGACGCGGGCTGCGCGGCGGC
>CAIXUF010000777.1 GCA_903922535.1 Candidatus Hydrogenedentota bacterium | reverse complement strand
TCGTAGAGTTCAAAGAAGGTGGTCACCGAATTGGAGAAGTCGGCCTTGACATTCAACAATGTGGCTGTCTCGTACCGGGTCCACCCCCCGCCCTGATCGTCCCACTTGAAAATGGAGTTCGTGCCCCTCAGACCCAGTGGACGCCACCCTGTGGCGTAGGTGTTGTACCGCTGCGCGGATGGGGCAAAGACGTTGATGTACCACCGGCCGCGGATGCGCAATTCGCCTCCGATGGAGACCTGCTGCAGTTCCGCCAATGCCTGTCCGCCCAGAAGCACTGCGGCAATCGCCACAAGCGCCCAACGGCGTTTCACAAAAGAACACGTGTCAACCTTCCGCTCTTGCATGATTTTTACTCTCATATAAATTATAGTTAATAATACAAAACAAAATCAAAAAAACACTGAGTGGCCTGTGCCGGTGCTTCCGCCTGCGGCTTCGCAACTCCCAGTTTGTCCGCCCGGGTGTGTCGGCCGCGACGGCGGTAAACGCCGCGGTCTATGCCGTCGGCATGACCGCAATCAGTGTCAGTGTCCAAAGACCGCCAAAGGCGCATTCACTATGCATGTCAAGGATTCTCCAGATAAGACCAGATCGTGTCATTGGCCTCAATAACGGGTTCCTGCGCCGGATATCTGTCCATACCGTCCATCGCGGGAGTCCATTCGGCCAACCCAGACACAGAAAAGCCGCCCCGGCAGTATGCCGGGGCGGCCCCAATCTTATACGAACCGTCCGCCGCAAAGCCATTTGCGGCTCTGGCGCTTAGAACTTCAACGTGGTCATCCAGAAGACGTAACCGGCATTGTCTTTGTTGCCAGTGCCGCCGTTGAACGCGGTGCCGTTTCCTTGGACAAAAGCACCCTGACGAAGGGCCTCGCCAACCCACAGGTAATTGCCGTACAGCAGGATGGACAGGTCCGCCGAATAGTTGTACTTCACCCACGCGGCCACTTCCCAACCCATGTCGTGGCTGCCCTTTTCGGTGATGAAGGACAGGCCCGGGAATTTGGCGACACGCACACCGTTGATGTCCCACGTGGGCGGCGGGTTGAACGCGTCAACCACAAAGTCTTTGGCCACATGGAAATGGGCGCGGACGCAGTCCGTAAGTTGCGCTTCAACACCCGCGGTGGCCTGCGCAAAGTTCGACATCCAGCCGTTGTCGTTGATCGTCGGCACATAGTTCGTTTCGGAGAACAGGCGGTTGAACGACACGCTCGCTTTGGGCGTGTAGAAAGGGTTCAGCCAGTCGCCGAACGATATGTCGGTGTTGTCCTGGCCGTCAAAGAACACACCCATTACGAACGGACGCGGTTGGAACTTCACATCTTTGAAGGTGTAGCCCACGGTAAGCGACCCGCCGAAGGTGTTGTAGTCGGCGTTCTGGTCGCCATAGGGAAGCGGCTTGGCGACAAAGTAGGAGCCGACATGCGCGGCCTGGCCGAACTGGTAGGCGAAGTTCAGGTCATAGTCAAAACCCGACTCCTTGCCCCACAGATGGGTGCCGATCGTGTGCAGTTCGGTTGCGCCGTACTGGTCGACGTCAAGCTTGCCTTCCACCCATTCGCCGACGGAGTCCAGCTTCGTCGTTTCCACATGCGCCGCATCGCGCAGGAAGTAGTAATATCCTTCCACCGTCAGCGCCGGGATGCCGGTGTAGGTGGCGTGCAGGCCGTAGAAGTCCGTGTCCTCGTCGCCCGTGGTGTTTTCCGTAAGCTTCATGTCGAACGCATCCAGCGTGAATTCCTTGCTCGGAGTCCAAGTCATGCGCACACCGTCGAACGACAGGAACTGCGACGGGGTCAGCATGTCTGAAATCAGCCAGCCGTTGTCGAACTTCAGCGCCTGGCGACCGACGCGAAGCCTGAGCGGTTCCCCGAAAAGATTCGACACATCCACATAGGCCTGGTTCATGGTCAGGTAGTTCTTCGCGGGATCGCCCTTGGTGTCCACACCGGTGAGATAGCTCGACCGGAAATTCTCACCCCAAATGCTGTGGTCATAAAGTTCAAAGAACGTTGACACCGAGTTGGAGAAGTCGGCCTTCACATTCAGCAGCGTGGCCGTCTCATACCGTGCCCAGCCGCCGCCCTTGTCGTCCCACTTGAAGCCGGAGATCGTTCCCTTCGGACCCAGCGGGCGCCAACCGGTGGAATTGGTGCCGTACCGAAGGGTGGGGCTGTCAAAAACATTGATGTACCACCGGCCGCGAATGCGCAATTCGCCGCCGATGGAGACTTGCTGGAGTTCCGCCAGTGCCTCGCCGGTCAAAAGTACCGCGACGATTGCCACGAGCGCCCAACGAAGGACAAACGGAGAACACATGCCAACCTTCCGCTCTCGCATGACCTTAACCCTCATTGTAAGTACGGTTGATAACACCCTATACCCAGTGAAAACACGCACCAGCCTTGGCAGGACGCTCACGCCTGCCGCGCTGACTAACACAATCATAACACAGGTTATTACACAATTGACAGTTTTTTTTTCGGGCAGGGGAAAGTTTTTCTCCGAAATGGCGGGAAAGTGCGAAAAACTGGCGGGGAAGTCAGGCGATATCCGCCGCATCCTGAAGGGAGAGGTCCAGCGCGTGCTCGGGTCGAAAACGCTGGATTACATGTACCGACCCGGCCGACAGTGCGCTTCTAATGCTTTGAAGGTCGCCGGACGTGAGCAAACCCGGCACATGGGTGGTCCGAAAAAGGTGCTCCACTCCCGACCAGGTGATTGCCGCAATGCTTTCCTCAATGGCCCGGGTGGGTGCTGCAACCCCCGTCAACAGTTCGTATTTGTGCAACGGGGCCTTGACATCCATGGCCACGAAATCCACGAGCCCTTCGTCCAGCAGCGCCTTCAGCATTTCGGGCCGGCTGCCGTTGGTGTCCAGTTTGACCGGGAAACCCATGGCCTTGACCTTGCGCAGGAAGACCGGCAGCGCCGGTTGCAGGGTCGGCTCACCCCCCGTGACGACCAGCCCTTCCAGTTGCCCTTTCCGCCTCCGCAGATGATCGAGCACGACCACCTCGGGAACGAGGTTCTCCTCCGGGGTCAACAGGGGAAGCAACGCCCCGTTGTGGCAGAAGGGGCAGCGGAAGTTGCATCCCTGGGTGAACGCGATAGCCGCCGTTCGCCCAGGGAAATCGCTGAGGGTAAAAGGCTGGAAACCGCCGAATCTCATGCCTCGCACTCAATCTTATAACGGCTGCGCATGTTGAACTCCGCGCGCTTGCCCTCGTTCCACTGGTTAACCGGGCGCAGATAGCCCACGATACGCGCGTAGATCTCCGCCTCCTCGCCGCATTGCGGGCAGTGGCTTTGTTCTCCGCGAAGATAGCCGTGCCCCGGGCACACCGAGAAACTGGGCGACACGGTGAAATAGGGGAGATGGTAGCTCTGGCAGACGTTCCGCACGAAAGTGCGCACCGACCTCGGGTCCGCCACCGACTCGCCAAGAAACACATGCAGCACCGTGCCGCCGGTGTAGCGCGACTGCAACCCGTCCTGCTGATCGAGCACGGAAAACACGTCCTCGGAATAGTTCACGGGCAACTGCGTCGAATTGGTGTAGAACGGCTCCACCCCGCCCGCAACCCCCTCCTCGTTGGCGAAGCGGATGCCCGGAAAACGGTTTCTATCGAGCCGGGCCAGCCGGTAGCTGGTGCCCTCGGCCGGCGTCGCCTCCAGGTTGTACATGTTGCCCGTCTCTTCCTGGAACTCCGCCAGCCGCCCGCGCATGTGGTCGAGCACGCGCATCGCGAACCCCGCCCCCTCCTCCGTGCCGATGTCCGCGCCGATCAGGTTGGTGCAGGCCTCGTTCATGCCCACCAGGCCAATCGTCGAGAAATGGTTGTTCCAGTAGCAGCCGTGCCTCTTGTGCATGTCCTGCAGGTAGAACTTGGTGTAAGGATACAGGTCCCGGTCGGTGAAGCCCTCAAGGATGCGCCGCTTGGTTTCCAGGCTTTCCCGTGCAATGTCCATCAGCCGGTCGAGCCGCGCGAGAAACTCGTTCTCATCCCGCGAGACGAAACCGAGCCGCGGCATGTTCATGGTCACCACGCCGATGGACCCGGTCAGCGGGTTCGCGCCGAACAGGCCGCCGCCGCGCTTGTCCAGCGCGCGCATGTCCAGGCGCAGCCGGCAGCACATCGAGCGGGCGTCGTCTGGCGACATGTCCGAATTGACGAAATTGGCAAAGTAAGGAATGCCGTACTTGGCGGTCACCTCCCACAGGCGGTCCAGTCCGGGATTATCCCAGTTGAAATCCTTGGAAATGTTGTAGGTCGGTATGGGGAAACTGAATACCCGTCCCTTTGCGTCCCCTTCGGACAGCACTTCCAGAAACGCCGCGTTGAGCAGGTCCATCTCGTGCTGGTACTCGCCGTACTTGCTGTCTTGGGTCTTACCGCCGATGATTACCGGCTGTTCGGCCAGGGTGGACGGGGCCTGAAGGTCCATGGTGACATTGGTGAAAGGCGTCTGGAAGCCCACGCGTGTCGCCACATTGAGGTTGAACACAAACTCCTGCAGCGCCTGTTTCACTTCCCGGTAGCCCAGCCCGTCATAACGGATGAACGGGGCCAGCAGCGTGTCGAAATTGCTGAACGCCTGCGCCCCGGCCGCCTCGCCCTGCAGCGTGTAGAAGAAATTGACCACCTGGCCGAGCGCG
>CAIXUF010000776.1 GCA_903922535.1 Candidatus Hydrogenedentota bacterium | reverse complement strand
CCCGCTTTCCCTGTTGCCGCAATTAATGACATATGCGATAATCCTGTCTAGACGTCCAATATCAGGCCGCGAACGGAGCAGAAGATGCGCAGAATTGTGGATGTGACCGTCCTTGACGGCTATCAAGTCAAACTCACTTTCGATGACGGCAAAGAAGGTGTTGTTGACGTGTCACATCTGGCGGGAAAGGGCGTGTTTGCCTGCTGGCAGGACCGTGAGACCTTTGAACGCGTCCAAATTGGCTCCTCCGGCGAACTCTTTTGGGGTGATCAAGTTGACTTGTGCCCGGACGCGCTTTATCTCAGGATGACCGGCATGAGCGTGGAAGACTTATTTCCCACCACAAGGACTGGGGTAATTCACGCCTGAGACCAGGCAATCCGGAACATACCACGAAACATGCGGATTCGCACAGTACCAGACCTGCAATAGAACCGGCGCCGCCCGCAACGGACAGCGCCGGATTTCCATTCATGTTTCCATCCTTTGTCAGCCGCCTACTTCACCGCCTCCCCATTGAACACCACCTTCAATCCCTGCAACGAATCGTTCCGCTCGAAGCGTAGCTTCACGCCCGCCGGTGCCTTGGCGTCCACCGTGACCGTGTCGCCCGCACGTTTCCAGCCCACGTTCACCGGACCCTGGATGCTTGCGCTCGCGCCCTTGGCCCAGTCCAGCCCGTTGAGGTGCGGACTGATGCGATACGCCGTTCCGCCCACAGCCTCGGGAACGATGCCAAGGATGATGCGGTTGAGGTAGGTCACCGGCGCCGAGGACCATGCGTGGCAGTGGCTGCGCGTGGGAAAGCCCTTGCTTCCTGTCGTGCCGCGCGCGAAGGTCTCCCACACCGTCGTCGCGTCCATGTCGAGCATGGGCTGGTAGTCGCGGTAAATGGCCTTGATGATCTCGTCCGACTTGCCCATCTTCTCCAGCGCCTCGAAGAGGTAGAGGATCGCGAAGGGCGAGCCGACCGGCGTCACGCCCTTGGGCGGATTTACCACCCAGTCGAGCACTTTGGCGCGGCGGTCTTCGGGCACGATGTCGTAGAGCAGGCCGAGGAAGCCCGTGTGCAGGCTGGTCTTTTCGCTGATCTTGCCGTCATTGTGCACGCTGTCCGGATATACGCCCTTCTGGTCGTCCCACAGCGCGTTGATCCCGTCGAGCAACTGCCTGCGGTAGCCCTTGATCCATTCCATGTCCTGGTCCGTGCCGAGCGCGGCGGCGGCCTTGATGGCGGCGTCGCAGGCGCCCACGGCAAACATGCTGCAATGGATGACCGTGTTGTGGCCATCGTCAATGCCGCTCCAGTCGAACATGTTCCAGAAGGGTCCGCTGAACAGACCCCGGCTGTCGGTGAACTGTGACGCGCCGCGCAGGTTCTTCACCATGTAGGGATAGGCCCACGCGAGGAAGTCGCGGTCGGCGGAGTACTCGTAGTTGTCCCACACGCTGATTCCCCACAGGAAACTCCACGCCGGGAGCAGGATCTGCCAGCTCGACGGCGTCTGGCACAGCGTGATCGGGTAATGGTCGAGCGAGTAGGCGGTCAGCTTCACGCAGCGCTTGGCCAGGTCGTCGCTGCCGAAGGTGGTGTAGCCGAACACCGATTCATTGCGCGCGTCGCCGACCCAGTGCGTCTGCTCGTAGAGCGGGCAGTCGGTGAAGGTGTCCTCCATGCACAGCTT
>CAIXUF010000775.1 GCA_903922535.1 Candidatus Hydrogenedentota bacterium | reverse complement strand
CTGTGACAACGATTTTTTCTGCAAAATTCGCATCGACAGGTTGAGGTTGGACTTGCTATTTCCATAAATGTAAGTATCATTAAATCATATGAAAACGACACCTTTCGGTGCGAACCGAATGAGCCAGGCCGGGATGTGCGCTGGGTCGTAGCCAGGCAGGAGGTGGAGCGTGAGGTGCAGCAAGAATGGATCGGGATGCGGGATGGCGTCTGAATGCGGGCCCAAGAAGGTGTTGCTGGTGGATGATCATCCGTTGGTCCGGGAGGGTATCGCCACCCTGATCCGAACGACGCCGGAATTGAAGGTCTCCGCAGAGGTCGGGAATGCGGAAGAGGCGCTGTCGGCGCTCGCGAAAGAGGTTCCCGACCTCGTGCTTTTGGACATCTCCCTGCCGGGGACGAGCGGCATCGAACTCCTTAAGGAGATGCATGCCCGTTATCCCAGGATGCACGTGCTGGTGTTATCCATGCATGAGGAGACCGTGTACGCCGAACGGGCCTTGCGTGCCGGCGCGCACGGATACATCATGAAACAGGAGCCGGGGGTCAAGGTGATCGCGGCGATCCGGTGCGTTTTGAGGGGCGAACTGTATGTGAGTCCGGCCATTGCCGCCCACATGCTGAAGCAGTACGTGTCGAACAAGCAGGGGCTGGATACGCGCACCAGCATCGAGAAGCTCAGCGACCGCGAACTGCAGGTCTTTTCCCTCATCGGAAAGGGAAAGTCCACGCAGGAGATCGCCGCGATGTTCAGCCTGAGCGTCAAAACGATCCAGACCTATCGCGAGCATATCAAACGCAAGCTCGGTCTGCGCAACGCCACCGATCTGGTCCATCACGCGACGCATTGTGTCGAATCCGAGATGGGGACGACGTGCCCTTAGCGGGGGGAGGGATACGGGACTGTGAGGAGACGGGTTACCGTTTGGGCCTGCGTCATGGCGGCGCTGGGCGCGGGGGCCGCTGAGCTGCCGTGCGAGGTGTCGTGGGTCGGCAACGACTGGGCCGGCAATCCCGACTGGGTGCCCCAGGACGTCGACGATCTCTTTGTGACGCCCGGGGGCGATGTCTATACGCACATCGGCTGGGAAGAGGGCGGCGGCAACGTGATGTGCTTCAACCGTGACGGCGCTTGGAAAGGCGCTGCCATGCACACGCACGGCTGGGGCTACGGCGGCGGCGAGGCGGTTGCGGCCAATACAAACTATGTGTTCATCGCACTACGCGCCGAGAATGAAGGCGGCGGATTGGTCGATGAGGCTACCTGGCCTCCCAAGGGATTCAAGTGGCTGGGGGTGTCGCGCCGTCCGCGCGGCGATTTCCGCGCGGGTGCGCCGTTCGAAGGCGGCAAGGGCGGCAAAGGCGACACCCTCAAGGCATCGTTCAAGGTCGTTGCCGAGGTGCCCGATAAAGCGGACGAGACCATTCGAGGATTGTGGGCGACGGACGACGAACTCTATGTGACCGTGAAGCGCGAAGGCGTGGTGCGCGTGTATGACGCCGAGACGATGGCGGAGAAGCGCTCGTGGCGCGTGGCGCGGCCAGACCGGATCGTCATGGACGCATACAAGACTCTGTGGGTCCTGCTCGCGCCCGAGGACGAGAAGTCCGGCATGTGGTCGTTGGCGGGCTTTGACGCGGAAGGCAAGGAAAAGGCGCGGCTGGCCTTCGACGTCGCGGTGCGGCCGGCGGATCTTACGGTCGACGCGAAGGGCCGGCTGCTGGTGAGCGACACCGGCTTGGCGCAGCAGGTTCGGCTCTATGAAGGACTCAAGAAGAGGAAGCTTAAAGCGTGCGGCACTTTCGGCGAACCGCGCGGGATCTTCGGCGGGCCGGTGCCGGGACGCGTGGGCGAGCGTCGGTTCAACCATCCGCGCGGGATCGGCGCGGACGCGGCGGGCAACCTTTATGTGGCGAACAGCGGCGGCACGGGCGGCGGCAGCACGGTGCTGGAATCGTATGCCCCAGACGGCTCCTTGCGCTGGCGAAGGTGCGGCGTCTTCTTTGTGGACCTGCCGGATCTCGACACAGGGTCG